>VERU01000014.1 GCA_018882485.1 Rhodoferax sp.
CCACGCTAAAACCATCGGCCGCCTGGCCGGGGGCCCCGATCCCCGCCTCGGGGGGCGCAAGCCGCGGGCCTGACCCGCCGGTTCAGCCGTGCCGGGCCGCGTGCGCGCCGAGCTGCAGGATCAGCGGATGGTTCAGCCGCTCCTGCACGGCGGAGGCACTCAGAGCCGACTTGATCCCCGGACTGCCGCCCGCCGTGCGATGCAGGCGGGGCGGGTTCAGGCGGTCACCCCTGGCGTCGAGCACGATGGCCACGAAAGGTCGATTCGGCTGGCTGCTGCGGCGCATCACGACCGCGATCTCTTCGCTGTCGAGCCGCACAAAGGTTCCCGGTGGACACAGGCCCACGGCCTTGACCAGCTGGTGACCAACTTCGTCGCCCGGTGGTGAGCGGCCGTTGAGGATGGAGCGCAGCGAATCGGTCGCACTGCGTGCCTCGCGCGCCCTGCGCGGGCTGATCATGGCCGCATAGCGGTCCACCACCTGCAGGATGAGCGACAGCCGCAGCACGGGGGTCAACCGCCGCAACTCGTCGCGGCTGTCGGGCTCCTGGTGGTGGCGCGCCACGGTGTCCAGCCAGAGCGGATCCCGTATGCCCAGCGAGGCCAGCAGATCGCTGCCGCGCGCCGAGTGGCTGCGGATGGCTTCGGCCTGACGCGCGTCGGGGCGCTCCACCTGGATCGCCAGCTGATCCTGCAGGCTGGTCATGGCAATGTTCATGGTCAGTGCCGCGCGCACCAGCGCGTCCCGCTCCTGCGCTGCCAGCGCCATCTCGGCACCGATCAGGTGGCACAGTACGGCGGTGACCAGGGCGTGCGAGGCGCTGTACCCCACCGACGAATGGCTGGCCAGCTGAAACAGCAGGTACAGGCCGGTGTCGGTGTCGCGCTCCAGCAGCGTCTGCATCCAGCGGTCGTACTGGAGCACCCGCCGTTCAAACTCCTGGCTGCTGGCCGGGCTGCTCAGCAGGATGCCCAGTCCGGACTCCAGGTCCGACCACAAGCCCAGCAGGTCCTCGTATTCGTTGTCGTCCCGGACCTCCATGGCAGGCGGCGCTGACGCGCTTCAGTCGCGGAAGTTGGAAAAACTCAGGGGCATGTCGGCCACGTCCTTGCGGATCAGCGCCATCACGGCCTGCAGGTCGTCGCGTTTGGCACCCGTCACGCGCACGGCATCGCCCTGGATGGCCGCCTGGACCTTGATCTTGCTGTCCTTGACCAGGCGCTGGATTTTCTTGGCGGTATCGGCTTCGATGCCGTTGCGCACCTTGATCACCTGGCGCACCCGGTCGCCGCCGATTTTCTGAACCGTTCCGACATCGAGAAATCGCACATCGACGCTCCGCTTGGTCAGCTTGTTGCGCAGGATGTCCTCGATCTGGGACAGCTGGAAATCGGCATTGCCGGTCAGGGTGATTTCCTTGTCCTTGATCTCGATGGCCGCAGGCGTGCCCTTGAAATCGAAGCGGGTGGAGATCTCCTTGGCGGCATTGTCGACGGCGTTGCGCACGTCGACCAGATTGGCTTCACAAACGGTGTCGAAGGAGGGCATGGCTGACTTCCGGAGGCTTCGTCGGTTGGGGTCGGGTGAGACAATCCGGCGATGTTAGTCGAGAAAAACCTGCCCCTGCAGGCCTGCAACACCCTGGGGATTGTGGCCCGTGCCCATGCTCTGGTGCGTTTGCGCAGCGAGTCCGACGTGCAGGCGCTGCTGACCGTCCCGCAATGGCGGGGGCATCCGATGATGATCCTGGGTGGTGGCAGCAACATCGTGCTCACCGGTGATGTGCGGGCGCTGGTGCTCAAGGTCGAAATACCAGGGCGCCGCGTACTGCAGGACAGCCCCAGGGCCTGGATCGTGGAGGCCGGTGCCGGCGAAAACTGGCATGATTTCGTGGCCTGGACCTTGCAGCAGGGTTTGCCCGGCCTAGAGAATCTGGCCCTGATTCCCGGCACCGTGGGGGCGGCGCCGGTCCAGAACATCGGCGCCTACGGGGTCGAGTTGCAGGATCGATTCCTGGAACTGGACGCGGTGGACCTGGAAACGGGCCAGAGCTTCACGCTGGATGCCGCGCGCTGCGGTTTTGGCTATCGAGATTCGGTTTTCAAGCACGCCTCCCGGCCCCTGGGGTTGGCCGGGCGTGCGCTCATCACGCGGGTGCGGCTGGCCTTGCCCAAGCGCTGGCGACCGGAGCTGGGCTATGCCGATCTGGAGCGCCGGGCGCTGGTTCATGGAGACGCAGAGCCGACGGCGCAGCAGGTGTTCGACTGGGTCTGCGAGATCCGGCGGGCCAAGCTGCCAGACCCGCGCATTCTGGGCAACGCAGGGAGCTTTTTCAAGAATCCCACCGTGACGCCGGAGCAGTGCGCCGACATCATTGCCCGCGACCCCCGGCTGGTGCATTACCGTCTGGCGGACGGCACCGTGAAGCTGGCGGCCGCCTGGATGATCGAAGCCTGCGGCTGGAAGGGGAAGATGGTCGGTCAGGCGGGTGTCTTCGAGCGCCAGGCGCTGGTACTCGTGAACCATGGAGGTGCCACGGGCGGCGAGGTCATGACGCTGGCCCGGGCGATCCAGACCAGTGTGTACGAACGCTTTGGCATCCTGCTGGAGCCCGAGCCGGTGGTGGTGTGAGCCAACCTGCCAGCCCCGGCGAGTCGGGGTCAGCCGTAGTGGCAGATGTAGTGGAACGCGTCGGTGACACGGATATCGAATGAGGCGTTGCCCGGTACGCTGAACCGGTCACCCGCCCGTGCGGTCAACCATTGGTCGCTACCGGGGAGTTTGTAATCGCAACTACCGGCCACGCATTCCATCACTTCGGGGGCGGCCGTGCCGAAAGTCAGGGTGGCCGGCAGGACCACGCCAACCGATTTGCGGGTGCCGTCGGCCAGGGTCAGCGCATGGCTGACGCAGCGTCCGTCGAAATAAACCTGGGCCTGTGCGCTGACGCGCACGTTGTCGATGTGGGTCGTGGTCATGGTGCAAGGGTCGAAAACCTCGCATCTTAGCCGGCAGTCCTACCCTCCGGTCGCCGTCGTGGCCGGTCCATTCGGTCGGATTTGACCTGTGGCAGGACAGCGGACCTCGTGCGGCGGCACAATCCTGCGCATGAATACAGTTCTGGTTTTAGGGGGCACCGGGTTCGTTGGTTCCCATGTGTGCGAGAAGCTGGTTCGGCAGGGATGGCATGTGGTCTTGCCCACCCGTCGCCGTGCCCATGCCCAGCACCTGCTGCACCTGCCCACACTGACGGTGCTCGAGTGCGACGTGCACGATGAAAAGGCGCTGCGGGCTGCCGCGGCCGGCTGCGACGCCTCGGTCAATCTGGTGGCCATCCTGCACGGGGACGCGCAGGCTTTCGAGCGCGTTCATGTGGCCCTGCCGCAGAAGTGGGTACGGGCCTGCCGCAGCAGTGGGATCGGTTCCCTGGTGCAGGTCAGCGCGCTGGGTGCCGATCCCCTGCAGGCGCAGCAACGGCCCTCCAACTACCTTCGCAGCCGCAGCCAGGGAGAGGCCGTCCTGTTGCAGGCCGCGGCCGCGGGTGTCGGGCAGCCGTTTTCACTGAGCGTGCTGCGCCCCAGCGTGATATTCGGTGCCGAGGATCGCCTGCTGAACCTGTTTGCCCGCATGCAGCGCACGGTGCCCCTGGTGCCGCTGGCCTGCGCCGACGCGGTATTCCAGCCGGTCTGGGTGGAGGATGTAGCCGAAGCGGTGGTGCGCTGCCTGCGAACCCCGGCGCCGGTGGGTACACCCCGCATCCTGGAGCTGGCCGGTCCCCAGGTCTACACCCTGCGGGATCTGGTTCAGCTGGCCGGCCAGCTGGCTGGCGTGGCCGAAGGCGCGGGTCGACCTGTCCTCGGATTGCCTCCGGTACTGGGCCGCCTGCAGGCCTGGGTGATGGAGCATGTGCCGGGGGGACCGCTGATGAGCCGCGACAACCTGGACTCCATGCAGGTTCCCAATGTGGCCCACGGCGGACAACCGGGCCTGCAATCCCTGGGTATCACCCCGACGGCTTTGTTGCCGGTAGCCGCGGATTACCTCAACCGCCTGGACCCAGGCCGGGGCCTGCTGGGCCTGCGTGCCCGCGCCACCGGCCGCTGAGAACTCCGGCGGGCGGATCAGGCGCCCGGCTTACCCTCAGCCAGGCTCAGCATGCTGGTTCCTGCGTCGCCGCTAAGCAGCCCGGTTTGCGCATAGATGCCCAGTTTGGCCCGGGTGTCCACGATGTCCAGGTTGCGCATCGTCAGCTGCCCGATGCGATCCGCCGGGGAGAACATCGACTCGCCCTTTTCCATGGTCAACCGCTCGGGGTGGTAGGTCAGGTTGGGGGACTCTGTGTTGAGCAGCGAGTAATCGTTGCCTCGGCGCAGTTCCAGCGTGACTTCGCCGGTGACCGCGCGCGCCACCCAGCGCTGCGCGGTCTCGCTCAGCATGATCGCCTGGGGGTCGAACCAGCGGCCCTGGTACAGCAGCCGGCCCAGCCGGCGGCCGTTGTCGCGGTACTGCTCGATGGTGTCCTCGTTGTGGATGCCGGTGATCAGCCGTTCGTAGGCGATGAACAGCAGCGCCAGACCCGGGGCTTCGTAAATTCCGCGGCTCTTGGCCTCGATGATGCGGTTCTCGATTTGGTCGCTCATGCCCAGGCCATGGCGGCCGCCGATGCGGTTGGCTTCCAGGATCAATTCCACCAGGTCGGGGTACTCCACACCGTTCAGGGCCACGGGACGGCCCTCTTCGAAGCGCACGCGCACCGTTTCGCGGGCGATTACCACCTCATCGCGCCAGAATGCCACGCCCATGATGGGGTTGACGATGGTCATGCCGCTGTTCAGATGCTCCAGGTCCTTGGCCTCGTGGGTGGCGCCCAGCATGTTGGAGTCGGTGGAGTAGGCTTTTTCCGCCGACATCTTGTAGCCGAAACCGGCCTGGGTCATGAAAGCCGACATCTCGGCCCGCCCGCCCAGCTCGTCGATGAAGCGCTGGTCCAGCCAGGGCTTGTAGATGCGCAGTGAGGGGTTGGTCAGCAATCCGTAGCGGTAGAAGCGTTCGATGTCGTTGCCCTTGAAGGTGCTGCCATCGCCCCAGATATGCACATCGTCCTCCTTCATGGCCGCCACCAGCATGGTGCCGGTCACCGCGCGACCGATCGGCGTGGTGTTGAAGTAGGTCAGCCCGCCGGTGGAGATGTGGAAGGCGCCGCTCTGCAGCGCGGCAATGCCTTCGGCCGCCAGCTGGGCGCGGCAGTCCACCAGCTGCGCCTTCTCGGCACCGTACTGCAGGGCCTTGCGCGGGATGTCGTCGTAATCGGGCTCATCGGGCTGGCCCAGGTTGGCGGTGTAGGCGTAGGGCAGGGCGCCCTTGCGCTTCATCCAGTGCAGCGCGGCGCTGGTGTCCAGGCCGCCCGAGAAGGCGATGCCGACTTTCTGCCCGAGCGGCAGGGATTGGAGTATCGTGGCCATGAGGTGATTGCAGTTCAAAGCAACTGATTTTAGGCAGCACCTGGCTCTTGCAGGCGCCCTTGCAGCCGCTGCTCCCAGTCGTCGGCGTCGAAGCCCGTGCTTGCGCGCCCGTCGGGCCACTGCACCACGGGTCGGCGCACCAGGGTGGGCTGTTCCAACATCAGCCGGCAGGCGCTGGCGGCGGCGGCGGCGGCGGCGGCCCGTTGCGCCGGTTGGAGCCGGCGCCAGGTCAGGCCACGGGTGTTGAGCAGGGCCTGCCAGCCCAACTGCCCGACCCAGTCGTCCAGTTGCTGCGGGCTCAGGCCCTGCTTGCGGAAATCCACGAAACCGTAAGGTATGCCCTGGCCATCGAGCCAGGCCCGGGCCTTTTTGACCGTGTCGCAGTTGGGGATGCCGTGCAGGGTGAGTGGAGGTGTCGTGTTCATGGACCGCATCATGCCGCACTCGGCGAAAATGAATCCATCTATGAACCAAGACTTGGCCCCCTTACCCACCACCCTCCAGGGCTGGCTGGCCCATTGCGAGCGCCTGCACCCCAAGACCATCGACATGGGACTGGAGCGGGTCCGGCGCGTGGCGCACCGCATGGGCCTCAAGCTGGATTGCCCGGTATACACCGTGGCCGGCACCAACGGCAAGGGGTCCACCTGCGCCATGCTGGAGTCCATCCTGCGGCACTCCGGTTACCGCACGGCCCTGTACAGCTCGCCGCATCTGGTGCATTTCGAGGAACGGCTCAGGCTGGATGGCGAGCCGGTGAATGCTTCTGAATTGATAGCATCCTTTGCAGCAGTGGAAAGGGCTAGAGCTCGAAACGACGATGAAATTTCACTGACCTATTTCGAGTTTTCGACGCTGGCCATCCTGGATGTCATCGCCCGCTGCAAGCCAGACGTGGCCATCCTCGAGGTGGGGATGGGCGGGCGGCTGGATGCGGTGAACATCGTCGACGCCGATTGCGCCATCATCACCAGCATCGACCTCGATCACATGGAGTTCCTGGGCCCCGACCGCGAGGCCATCGGCTTCGAGAAGGCCGGCGTCATGCGCACGGGTCGGCCGGTCATCGTCAGCGATCCGGTCCCGCCGCAGAGCGTCATCGAGCGGGCCCGCGAAATAGACGCCGATCTGTGGCGCAGCGGGATTGATTTCCACTTCAGCGGCGATGCGCAGCAGTGGGGCTGGGCGTGCAGTGCGGCCCGAGGCGGTCGGCGCTACAGCGGCATGGCCTACCCGGCGCTGCGGGGCGCCAACCAGCTGATCAACGCCGCGGGCGTGCTGGCAGCCCTGACCGCTCTGCGGGAACGGCTGCCGATCAGCGCCCAGGCCATACGGGTGGGGCTGGCCCAGGTTGCGCTGACCGGGCGCTTCCAGATTCTGCCTGGGCAGCCAGCGCTGGTGCTGGATGTGTCGCACAACCCCCATTCGGTGGCGGCCATGGCGGTCAATCTGGACGCCATGGGCTTCTTTCCGGTCACCCATGCGGTGTTCGGTGCCATGGCCGACAAGGACCTGGCGCCCATGCTGGAACGGGTCATGCCCCTGATGGATCGCTGGTACTTCACCGATCTGCCCACGCCCCGGGCCGACTCGGCGGCTGGTCTGCAGCGTCGCTGGCAGGCCCTGAACCGGCGATCCGACGTGCAGTCCAGCGTCCATCCGGATCCGGCTTCGGCCCTGGAGGCCGCGCTGGCCGCAGCCGACCCCGCTGATAGAATCGTGGTGTTCGGTTCCTTCTACACAGTGGGTGGTGTGCTGCAACATGGTCTGCCCCGAACGAAGGCCCGGCACGGCACCGGCTGACCCGAATTCCTGCCCTCTGCTCACCCTGCCGACATGGCCTTTTTCAAGTCCCGCCCCACTGGCGAAGAGTCCGCCTCGGCGCCGCCCCAGCCGGAGAGCGTCGAGCTGATCCGCAAGCGGGCCCGGTACCGACTGATCGGCGCCAGCGTGCTGGTGCTGCTGGGCGTGATCGGATTTCCCCTCGTGTTCGACCAGCAGTCCCGGCCGGTGGCGGTCGACATTCCCATCGAAATTCCCGATCGACAGAAGGTGTCGCCACTGGCTTCCCCCGTACCGGTTGCCACACCGGCAGCGGCTCCTGCCTCAGCCTCAGTTGTGGCCGCCGCCTCGGCCCCAGCGTTGCCTTCGGCGGCGATGGCCAACTCGACGCCCCTCCCGCCAGCCTCCGCGGCAGTGGCTCCGGTGGCCCGCTCTGCAGCCGTTATTGACGAAAAACCCGCTGAAACCCAGGCCAAGAGCGGGTCACAGGCGTCCAAAAAGGGAGCCCCTGCTGCAGCTGGCCATGCCGATGACGGAGCCAAGGCACAGGCGCTGCTCGATGGGCATGCCCCGCCCTCGGTGGTGGAGGGCCGTTTCGTGATCCAGGTGGGGGCTTTTGCCGAAGCCGGAAGGGCGCAGGAAGTGCGGCTCAAGCTCGAGCGGGCGGGTCTCAAGACCTACACCCACGTGGCTGACACCAAGGAGGGACGCCGTATCCGGGTGCGTGTCGGGCCGTTCACGGCAAAGTCGGAGGCCGACCGCGTCGCTGAAAAGGTGCGCCGGCTGGACCTGCCGGCCGCCATTCTGACGCTGTAGCCCGTGCTGGCGGCCGTGTCCGTGCTGGACTGGATCATCGCGGCGGCGCTGCTGCTGTCGCTGTTCCTGGGAGCCTGGCGCGGGCTGGTGTTCGAGGTGCTGTCGGTGCTGGGCTGGATCCTGGCCTTCGTCTGCGCCCAGTGGCTGGCGCCCGATGCCGGTGCGCGGCTGCCGCTGCAGGGCGCGGGCGATGCGGTTCGGTATGCCGGCGGATTTTTGCTGGTGTTCGTGGTGGCCGCTTTTGCCGCCGCCGTGCTCGCCCGACTGGTCCGGTCGCTGTTTGCCCTGATCGGCCTGCAGCCGGTGGATCGCGTCCTGGGGGCCGCCTTCGGTCTGGTGCGGGGTCTGGTGCTGGTGCTGGCCGCCGCTGTGGTTGCCGGCCTGACGCCCATCCGGCACACGGCCTGGTGGCAGGAATCGGTGGGCGCCGCAGCGGCTGTTGCGGCGCTAAGGGGCCTCAAACCCCTGCTGCCGCAGGAATTCGGACGCTATGTGCCATGAGTGCGCCGCAGAGATGCGCGCCGTGAACGGAAGAAACTGCCATGTGTGGAATCGTCGGGGTTGTCAGTAGTGCGCCCGTGAACCAGTTGATCTACGATGCCCTGCTCCTGTTGCAGCATCGGGGCCAGGATGCGGCCGGCATCGTGACCCAGCAGGAGCGCAAGTTCTTCATGCACAAGGCCAAGGGCATGGTCCGCGATGTGTTCCGTACCCGCAACATGCGTTCGCTGCCGGGGAACTGCGGCCTCGGCCAGGTGCGTTACCCGACTGCGGGCAACGCCTACAGCGAGGAGGAGGCGCAGCCCTTCTACGTCAATGCACCCTTCGGCATCGTGCTGGTGCACAACGGCAATCTGACAAACGCCGCTGCCCTGAAGGCCGAACTGTTCAGCACCGATCACCGGCATATCAACACCGAGAGCGATTCCGAGGTGCTGCTCAACGTGCTGGCCCATGAGCTTGACAAGTCCAGCCGCGGTGCGGCGTTGCGGCCGCAGGCCGTTTTCGATGCGGTGTCGGCGTTGCACCGCCGGGTTCGGGGCTCCTATGCCGTCATCGCCCTGATCGCTGGCCATGGTGTGCTGGCTTTTCGGGATCCGTTCGGCATCCGGCCGCTCTGCCTCGGTCAGGGCGAGGGAACCGTGATGCTGGCCAGCGAATCGGTGGCGCTGGAGGGCACCGGTCATCGCTTCCTGCGCAACATCGCGCCGGGTGAGGCGGTGTTCATTGACCTCTCGGGTCAGGTTCACGCCGCCGGCTGCGCCGCCCACCCCGTGCTCAACCCCTGCATCTTCGAGTACGTCTACCTGGCCCGGCCCGACTCGGTCATGGATGGCATCTCGGTCTACCAAGCCCGCCTGAACCTCGGCGAATCCCTGGCCAAGCGGGTCATCTCCACCGTTCCGCCCAACGAGATTGACGTGGTCATCCCCATTCCGGAGTCCAGCCGACCCAGCGCCGCGCAACTCGCGCAGCTTCTCGGCCTGCCTTACCGGGAGGGCTTCGTGAAGAACCGTTATGTCGGGCGCACCTTCATCATGCCCGGCCAGGCCGTGCGCAAGAAGTCCGTGCGGCAGAAACTCAATGTGATCGCCAGCGAGTTCAAGGGTCGCCAGGTGCTCCTGGTCGATGATTCCATCGTGCGCGGCACCACCAGCCGCGAGATCGTGCAGATGGCCCGCGAAGCCGGCGCCCGCAAGGTGTACCTGGCCAGCGCGGCACCGCCGGTACGCTACCCCAACGTCTATGGCATCGACATGCCGACCAAGGACGAGCTGGTGGCCCATGGCCGCGATGTTGATGAGATTCGGCGGATCATTGGTTGCGATGCCCTGATCTACCAGGATGTGGACGGGATGAAGCGGGCCATCGGCGCCCTGAACCCGGCCATCCCGGGCTTCGACGCGTCCTGTTTCGACGGCATTTATGTCACCGGCGACATCACGCCGGCGGATATTGCCCATCTCAATGCCCAGCGCGCCGGCCAGGACGATGCCCTGGAAGACAGTTCCCGCCTGGCGCTGCCCAACCCGGAGGTTTCCCCGTGATCCCCAATTCCCTCCCTGAAGGCCTGCATCCCGAGACCCTGGCGGTCCGGCTGGCCGCCGACCGCAGCCAGCACGGCGAGAATTCGGAAGCCCTGTACCTGACCAGTGGCTATGTCCAGCCCAGTGCCGAGGCTGCCGCGCGACGTTTCGCCGGCGAGGAGGAGGGCTTCACCTACGGCCGCTACGGCAACCCCACGGTGGACGGATTCGAACGCCGGCTGGCCGCCATGGAAAGCACCGAGGCCGCCATCGGCACCGCCTCCGGCATGTCCGCCATCCTCATGATGTGCCTGGCGCTGCTCAAGGCGGGTGACCACATCGTCTGCTCCCGCTCGATGTTTGGATCCACCATCAAGCTCATCGGGTCCGACCTGGCCCGTTTCGGCGTGGAGTCCAGCTTCGTGTCGCAGACGGATCTGGCCGCCTGGCGCGGCGCCTTGCGTCCCAACACCCGCCTGCTGTTCGCCGAGACGCCCACCAACCCGCTAACCGAGGTCTGCGACATCGCCGCGCTGGCCGCACTGGCCCATGACGCGGGCGCCCTGCTGGCGGTGGACAACTGTTTTGCCACACCGGCGCTGCAGCAGCCGGCCGCGATGGGGGCCGACATCGTCATGCACTCCGGCACCAAGTACCTGGACGGTCAGGGGCGGGTGATGGCCGGCGCGCTGTGCGGCAGCCAGGCGCTGGTTACCGACAAGTTCCTGCCCGTGGTCAAGAGCGGCGGCATGACCCTGGCGCCGTTCAACGCCTGGGTGGTGCTCAAGGGGCTGGAGACGCTGGACATCCGCATGCGCGCGCAGTCTGCCAACGCGCTGGGTCTGGCGCAGCGCCTGCAGCAGCACCCGGGTGTAGCCCGGGTGTTCTACCCCGGCCTGGCCGACCACCCACAGCATGCGCTGGCCCTGCGCCAGCAGTCCGGCCTGGGTGGTGCGGTGCTGTCTCTGGAGGTCGGCAGCGCCGACCCGGAACGATCGCGGCGGCGCGCCTTTCATGTGCTGGACTGCATGCGCTGGCTCTCCTTGTCGACCAACCTGGGCGACACCAAGACCCTGGTGGCGCATCCGGCCAGCACCTCGCATGGCCGGCTGACCGAGGCCCAGCGGCAGGCTGCCGGGGTCACACAGGGCCTGATCCGGGTGGCGGTCGGCCTGGAGCATCTGGACGACATCCTCGCCGACCTGGCCCACGGTCTCGATACGCTGGACACCCTCGCATGACCCGTCCCATCCGCACCCGCTTCGCACCTTCGCCCACCGGCTTCATCCACCTGGGCAACATCCGCTCGGCCCTGTACCCCTGGGCCTTCGCCCGCGCCACGGGCGGAGACTTCATCCTTCGCATCGAGGATACCGACCTCGACCGATCCACCCAGGCGGCGGTGGATGTCATCGTCGAAGGCATGGCCTGGCTGGGTCTGGATTACGACGAAGGCCCGTACTACCAGATGCAGCGCATGGACCGCTACAGGGCAGTGCTGGCCGATCTGCAGGCCGCCGGCCACGTCTACCCCTGCTATATGTCGGTGGCTGAGCTCGACGCCCTGCGAGACCGCCAGATGGCCGCCAAGGAGAAGCCGCGCTACGACGGTACCTGGAGACCCGAACCCGGCAAGGCCTTGCCGCCGGTGCCGGCCGGCGTAGCGCCGGTCCTGCGCTTTCGCAACCCGCAACACGACGTGGTGGCCTGGGATGACAAGGTCAAGGGCCGCATCGAAATCCGCAACGACGAACTGGACGACCTGGTGATCGCCCGCCCCGACGGCACACCGACCTACAACTTCTGTGTGGTGGTCGATGATATCGACATGGCCATCACCCACGTGATCCGTGGCGACGACCACGTCAACAACACCCCCCGCCAGATCAACATCTTCCGGGCCCTGGGCCATGAGCCCCCCATTTATGCTCATCTGCCCACCGTGCTGAACGAACAGGGCGAGAAGATGAGCAAGCGCAATGGCGCCAAGCCCGTGACCCAGTACCGCGACGAAGGTTTTCTGCCGGACGCCATGGTCAATTACCTGGCCCGTCTGGGCTGGAGCCATGGTGACGACGAAATCTTCAGCCGCTCGCAATTCCTGCAGTGGTTCAACCTGGACCACCTGGGCCGGAGCGCCGCCCAGTTCGACGAAGCCAAACTGCGCTGGGTCAATGCCCAGCATCTCAAGGCGACCGACGATGTCGCGCTGGCCGCGCTTGTGGCCCCGCAACTCGCAAGCCAGGGGATCGATTTCGGCGAACGCCTGCCTCGCCTGTGTGCCCTGTTCAAGGACCGCTGCGATACGACTGTGGCCCTGGCCCGGTGGGCGATGGCCTTGGCGGGGGCCATCCCGCCGGACCCCGCTCACCTGGCACAGCATGTCACGGAGGCCGTCCGGCCGGCGCTGGCGGCGCTGGCCGAACGCCTGTCCACCTGCGAATGGACGCCTGAAGGTATTGCCACGTCGCTGAAGGACACCCTGGCAGCCACCGGTCTCAAGATGCCGCAGCTGGCCATGCCGGTCCGGGTACTGGTGGCCGGCACTCCCCAGACACCGTCGCTGGATGCCGTGCTGTCCCTTTGCGAGCGAGAAAAAGTGCTTCAGCAACTGCAGGCCGGCTGATTTTTGCACCTATAATGCGAGGCTCGAAACGCGGAGTTGCCCAGCGTCAATGGCAGGACAACTCCGGATGTTGGGGGTATAGCTCAGCTGGGAGAGCGCTTGCATGGCATGCAAGAGGCCAGCGGTTCGATCCCGCTTACCTCCACCAACAGTTTCGGGAAGCAGCGCCACAAGCGCTGCAATGCAGGACGGAAGTCTCAAGGTTCTGACCCCATCGTCTAGAGGCCTAGGACATCACCCTTTCACGGTGAGTACCGGGGTTCGAATCCCCGTGGGGTCGCCAGGTTTGCCGTAAGGCAGCAGGGCACAAGATGGCAGCACTTGGCTCGCAAGAGCGAACGCTGCCTACCAGGAGTGGTAGTTCAGTTGGTTAGAATACCGGCCTGTCACGCCGGGGGTCGCGGGTTCGAGCCCCGTCCACTCCGCCAAGTTCAAAAAGCGATGCAAACTCTGGTTTGCACCGCTTTTTTCTTATCCGCTTCCTTCGGTCGCGATGAGGAGCCGTCGCCATCATCGCTGGGGCGGGTTTGGCAGTATCGGATCCTAGAATGAACAAGCAGGGCTGGTTCAATGCTCACCGAATGTGACGCAGCAGCAGGGAGGTGGCGGGGTTCGCCCGACATGGGGCCCTCTGCCGGGAGGCTCTGTCGTCGATGCCAGATGCCTAGAGCTCAACGCCTCATCGAAGTTTCGCCGTGTGTCCAACAGGCGCTGATTCGAGCCCAAATGGCGTGGCGGACGGAATTCCACGAATGACCCAGGGTCTAGCCATCGTGTCTATACAAAAAAAAATCGGCGTCATTGGCTTGGGCTACGTCGGTTTGCCCTTGGCCGTCGAATTCGGCGCTATCCGCCCGGTCGTAGGGTTCGACATCAATCCTCAGCGGATAGCGGAACTGCAGGCGGGCAGCGACCGCACCCTGGAGTGTTCTGCAGAACAACTGCGCTCTGCGGCTCTGCTGACATTCAGCTGCCAGGCCTCTGACCTGGCGACCTGTCGAGTTTTCATCGTCACCGTTCCGACACCAGTGGATACGGCCAACCGGCCAGACATGACGCCGCTGGTCAGGGCCAGCGAAACCGTGGGTTCTGTTCTCAAGCATGGTGACATTGTCATTTTTGAGTCCACCGTGTACCCCGGCGCTACCGAAGAAGTCTGTGTACCGGTGCTTGAAAAAGCCAGCGGACTGCGGTTCAACCGGGATTTTTTCTGTGGCTACAGCCCTGAGCGTATCAACCCGGGCGACAAGATCAATACCCTGACCACCATCAAAAAAATCACCAGTGGCAGCACGCCAGAAGTGGCCGATGAGGTCGACACGCTCTACGGCAGCATCATCAAGGCCGGGACCTGGAAAGCCAGTAGTCTCAAGGTGGCTGAAGCGGCGAAAGTCATCGAAAATACCCAGCGCGATCTGAATATTGCGTTTGTCAATGAACTTTCCGTGATCTTCGAGCGCATGGGCATCGACACGCTCGAGGTGCTGGAGGCGGCCGGCAGCAAGTGGAATTTTCTGCCTTTTCGGCCCGGCATGGTGGGTGGGCACTGCATAGGCGTTGATCCATATTACCTGACCCACAAGGCCGAGGAACTGGGTTATCACCCACAGGTTATCCTGGCGGGCCGGCGCATCAACGACAACATGGCGCGGTATGCCGCACGCAACATCATCAAGCGCATGCTGCAGAATGGTGTGGATGTGGCTCGTAGCACCGTCGGTGTGTTGGGTATTACTTTCAAGGAAAACTGTCCAGATATACGCAACAGCAAGGTTGTCGACCTGGTTCGCGAGTTGCAGCAATGGGGATGTCGGGTTGTCGTCAGTGACCCTTGGGCCGATGCTCGCGAGGTCCGACACGAATACGGGATCGACCTTGGAG
>VERU01000387.1 GCA_018882485.1 Rhodoferax sp.
TGCTGCACATCGTCAACAGTGCGGCCATTCCGGTCAGCCTGACCAAGAGCTACTCGGCCTACGCCGGTGTGCAGGACGCCATGGTGCAGTGGTGGTACGGCCACAACGCGGTGGGCTTCTTCCTGACCGCGGGCTTTCTGGGCATGATGTACTACTTCATCCCCAAGCAGGCCGAGCGTCCGGTCTACAGCTACCGGCTGTCCATCGTCCACTTCTGGGCGCTGATCTTCACCTACATGTGGGCGGGTCCGCACCACCTGCACTACACCGCGCTGCCCGACTGGACGCAGTCGCTGGGCATGGTCTTTTCGCTGATCCTTCTGGCACCCAGCTGGGGCGGCATGATCAACGGCATCATGACGCTGTCGGGCGCCTGGCACAAGCTGCGTGACGACCCCATCCTGCGCTTCCTGATTGTCTCGCTGTCCTTCTACGGCATGTCGACCTTCGAGGGTCCGATGATGTCGATCAAGACGGTCAACGCCCTGAGCCACTACACCGATTGGACCGTGGGCCATGTGCACTCGGGTGCCTTGGGCTGGGTCGGTCTGGTGACCATGGGCACCATGTACTACCTGATCCCCCGCCTGTTCGGCCAGAAGCAGATGTACAGCATGAAGGCGGTCGAGGTCCATTTCTGGACGGCCACCATCGGCATCGTCATCTACATCGCCGCGATGTGGATCGCCGGGGTGATGCAGGGCCTGATGTGGCGCTCCATCAACGCCGACGGCACCCTGACCTACACCTTCATCGAGAGCGTGAAGGCCACCTTCCCCTTCTATGTGCTGCGGCTGTCGGGCGGCCTGCTGTACCTCGGCGGCATGCTCATCATGCTCTGGAATGTGCTCAAGACGGCCACCAGCGGCCGCTCGGTCACCGTCAGCATCCCCGCGCCGGCCCACGCCTGAAAGAGAGGACACCATGGCTAATCCAAGCAACGGCGGCGGCCTGTCGTACGAGAAGATCGAAACCAGCAACTTCCTGATGATCGTGCTGATCCTGGTGGTGCTGTTGTTCGGCGGGCTGGTCGAGATCGTTCCCCTGTTCTTCCAGAAGTCGACCACCGAACCGGTCAAGGGTCTGCAGCCGTACACCGCGCTGCAACTCGCGGGCCGCGATATCTACACCCGGGAGGGCTGCTACAACTGCCATTCGCAGATGATCCGCCCGTTCCGCGCGGAAACCCTGCGCTATGGCCACTATTCGGTGGCGGGTGAGTTCGTCTACGACCATCCCTTCCAGTGGGGCAGCAAGCGCACCGGTCCCGATCTGCACCGCGTGGGCGGCAAGTACAGCGACCAGTGGCACCGCGATCACCTCAACAACCCGCGTGATCTGGTGCCCGAGTCCAACATGCCGGCCTACCCCTGGTTGCTGAACACCCCGGTGGACGCGGCTTCCATGCCGGCGCACATGCGGGCGCTGCGCACCGTGGGCGTTCCCTACACCGATGAGCAGATCGCCAAGGCACCCGAGGAGCTCAAGGGCAAGACCGAGGTGGACGCGGTCATCGCCTATCTGCAGGTGCTGGGCACGCTGGTGAAATAAGGAGTCACTGCGATGGAATTCGACATCAACCTCCTGCGCTCGGCTACCACGGTCCTCAGCCTGCTGGTCTTCATCGGCATCGTGGCCTGGGCCTATTCGCGCCGCAATGCGGCGGCCTTCGAGGAGGCCGCGCGCCTGCCCTTCGAGCGCGACTGAGCCGCGACAACAAGGAATACATCATGAGCGATTTCACAAGCAATTTCTGGTCTCTGTTCGTCGCGGGCGTGACGGCGGTCAGCATCCTGGCCTGTCTGCTGCTGCTGTGGTTCACCGGCAAGGCCCGCGCCATGACTGCCCACGACAACACCACGGGCCATGTCTGGGATGGCGACCTGCGCGAGATGAACAACCCCTTGCCCCGCTGGTGGGCCTGGCTGTTCGTGATCACCGTGGTGTTTGCCGTGGTGTATCTGGTCCTGTACCCGGGCATGGGCACTTACGCCGGCCGGCTGACCTGGAGTTCCCAGGGGCAGCACCAGGCCGAGCTGGACAAGGGCAACGCCGAAGTGGCTCCGCTGTACGCCCGGTTCGCCGCCATGAAGCCCGAAGACGTCGCCCGTGATACCCAGGCCATGGCCATCGGCGAACGGCTGTACCTGAACAACTGTGCGCAGTGCCATGGCTCGGACGCACGGGGCAACAAGGGCATACCCAACCTGACGGACCGCGACTGGTTGCATGGCGGTGCGCCTGACAAGATCAAGGAGACCCTGACGCAGGGCCGCATGGGCAACATGCCGCCCATGGCGGCGGCGGTGGGCGGCGCCGATGACGTGCGCAACGTGGTGCAGTATGTGCTCAGCCTGTCGGGCAGCCCGCACGACTCGGTGCAGGCGGCGCTCGGCAAATCCAAGTTCTCGGTGTGCGCGGCCTGCCACGGCGCGGATGGCAAGGGCAACACCGCCCTCGGAGCGCCGAACCTGACCGACGACATCTGGCTGCACGGTTACGGTGAAGCCGCCATCGCCGCCATGATCAACAACGGCAAGGTCAACCAGATGCCAGCCCAGGCCGGCAAGCTGACCGAAGGCCAGATCCATGTGCTGGCTTCCTATGTCTGGGGTCTCTCCAACAAGGCCACCCCCTGAGTTCCGCCGGGTCGCCGCTCAGGCGCCCGGCTGTTCAACCGAATCTGCTTCGTGAGCTCTGAACCCTTGGCTGGCCGCCGCGTGATTCCGATCGCTGCGGCCGCGCCGGAAACCACGTCCCGGGCGGCGCCGTCGCCGGACGACGGGGCGCGCGATGCGGACGGCGAGATGATCTCGCTGTACGCCGCGCACCAGAAGATCTATCCCCGCAGCGTGTCGGGCCTGTTCTCGCGCTGGCGCTGGGTCATGGTGGGGCTGACCCAGTTGCTGTTTTATGGCCTGCCCTGGCTGGACTGGGGACAGCGTCAGGCGGTGCTGTTCGACCTGGGGGTGCGGCGGTTCTACATCTTCGGGCTGGTGCTCTACCCCCAGGATTTCATTTACCTCACCGGCCTGCTCGTCATCTCGGCGCTGTCCCTGTTCCTGTTCACCGCGGTTGCCGGCCGCCTGTGGTGCGGTTACGCGTGTCCGCAGACGGTGTACACCGAGATCTTCCTGTGGCTCGAAAAATTCGCCGAGGGTGACCGTTCGGCCCGGATGCGTCGCGACGCCGCACCGCTGTCGCTGGACAAGGTCTGGCGCAAGACGGCCAAGCACGGATTGTGGTTGCTGGTGGCCTTGTGGACCGGCTTCACCTTCGTCGGCTACTTCAGCCCGATCAGGCAACTGGCGGGCTCGGTCCTGCAGCTGGGGCTGGGGCCGTGGGG
>VERU01000388.1 GCA_018882485.1 Rhodoferax sp.
GATCTGACGTTCGGCCCGGGATCCGACGTGTTCATCCCCTCAGGTCTGGCAGGCCCGGCAGGGCTCAGGGGCATTTCAAGGTTGGCGCGTCAGGATGGTCATTTGGCGTGGATCGCCACTGCTTCGGCCCACCCTTGTCACTAAAGTTCAGTGCAGGAGAACCCAACCCCCATGAACCAAACAATATTGATTACCGGCGCATCGAGCGGCATCGGCAAAGCCACCGCCAGGCACTTCCAGTCCCGGGGCTGGAACGTCATCGCGACGCTGCGCACACCGGCGCTGGAGACCGAACTCAACCGCCTCGATCGCGTGCTGGTTACCCGGCTCGATGTGCTGGACACCGCGTCGATCACCGCAGCGGTCGAGGCCGGCCTGTCCCGGTTCGGTCAGATCGACGTCCTGTTGAACAACGCGGGCTACGGCGCCTATGGGCCGCTGGAGGCTACCCCGCTGGAGAAGATCCGCCGGCAATTCGATGTCAATGTCATCGGTTTGCTGGCCACCACGCAGGCCCTGTTGCCGCACTTCAGGGCCCGCCGTCGGGGTGTCATCGTGAACATGTCATCGATCGGCGGCAAGATCACTTTCCCGCTGGGTACCCTGTACCACGGCAGCAAGTTCGCCGTGGAGGGCCTGTCCGAGGCCCTGCATTACGAACTGGCTGCCCTCGGTGTTCGGATGAAGATCGTCGAGCCCGGCATGGTCAGGACGGATTTTGCCGGCCGGTCCTTCGACTTCAGTCACGACGAAGCCCTTGTTGAATACCAGCCCGTGGTGCAGGCGCTGCTGTCGGCACTGGGTCCCATGGCGGACGGTGCGTCCGCACCCGAGGGCGTGGCAGAGGTCATCTACCGCGCTGCCACCGACGGTACCGACCAGTTGCGCTATGAGGCGGGCGCGGATGCCGAGCAGTTGCTGGCCGGACGCCGGAAGCTGGACGACGCCAGCTTCCTGGCCGGCATCCGGGCGCAGTTCGGACTCGGTGCAAGCCGATAATGGCCGGCCCAACGGGAGGGCTGACGACCTCAGATGCCATCGACCACTTACGCCCTGGACCACACATGGCGCCCGATCCTGAAGGATCTGGGCCTCAGTTCGTCGCATGTGTTGCGTCGTGCCGGATTGCCGGAGGACCTGTTGACACAACCTGGCGTGCGCCTGAAAGCGACGGATTTCCACCGATTCTGGGACGGTATGGGTCGGGAGTTGAACGATCCGCTTTTTCCGCTGCGCCTGTGTCAGGCCATCCGGAGCGAGTCTTTTTCGCCGCCGCTGTTCGCGGCCTTGTGCAGCCCGAATTTTTGGGTCGCGGTGCAACGAATCGCCCGATTCAAGGCGCTGGTCGCACCGATGCGGCTCGATCTGAGGCAGGACGCCGGCACCGTCACCCTCAGCCTGGTGTGGCCGGACCGTACCGCCAGACCGCCCCCGTCGCTGGTGCTGACGGAGCTGCTGTTTTTCGTGGTCCTGGCCCGGATCGGAAGCCGGGAGCGCATCTGCCCGCTGCGTGTCGTGACCGATGAACCGCCTGCTGAGCAGGCCCTCTACGCCGAGTTCTTCGGCGTCGGGGTGGAGCATGGCGAGGGACATCACCTCACCTTCCGGCAGGCCGACGCCCTATGCCCGTTTCTGACCTCCAACGATGGCCTCTGGACCTCCTTTGAGCCCGAGCTGCGCACCCGTCTGGCCGAACTGGATGGGTCGGTTCCCACGGGCGAGAGGGTACGTGCGGTGCTGCTGGAGGCATTGCCAAGCGGGCTGATCGCTGCCGACCGGGTGGCCAGCAAGCTGGCGCTGAGCAAAAGAACCCTGCAGCGGCAGCTGGAGGCCGAGGGCACCACGTACATGAAGGTGCTTCAGGAAACCCGGGCGGCGCTGGCGACCCACTACCTGCAGCAAACCCGGCTGTCCGCGCCCGAGATTTCGTTTTTGCTCGGTTTTGAGGAGCCCAATTCCTTTTACCGCGCTTTTCGCGAATGGACCGGCCGATCGCCCGATCAGGTGCGGCAGCAGCTCACGCTGACGGCCTAGTTGGGCCGGCCGTCATGCCTAACGCTTTATTTCGACTGGAGACACCATGAACCCTACCGACACGACCTTGAAACTGCTCGAAGCCATGACGGTTTACTTTCAGGGAGAGAAGATCGAAGCTCTGGTCTTCATCCTGCCCATCGGCCTGCTCAGCCTGGTGTTCGGCGCCTGGCTGGTTGCCGACGGCGGCCCGGGTTTTGCCCGCGGCGTCGCCATTCCTTTCCTGCTGATGGGCCTGCTCATGAGTACCGTGGGTGCGGTGGTGGGCTATCGCACGCCAGCCCAGCTGGTGCACTTGCAGGCGGCGGTGGCAGCAGAGCCCCAGGCCGCCACGCGCGCGGAGGTGCAGCGCATGGACAAGGTCAATGGCGCATGGTCCATGTACCTCGTGATGTGGGCAGTGTTCGGCGTCGCAGGACTCGCGCTGCGCTTTGCAACGCAGGGCGGCTTCACGCAGGGTCTGGGTATCGCCCTGGTGTTCTTTGCCGGCGTGGGCCTGCTGGTGGACGGATTTGCGGAGCGGCGCACCCACCCCTACACCGCCGCACTTGCGGCGGCGGCGCAGGCTTCGCGCTAGACGCCGGCAAGACCTCGGCCGGACGGCCTCGGTGCAGAGGCTTCAGACCAGCCGCCGCCCTTGCCAGTACCGCTCGCGCACCGCCTTCTTGTCGATCTTGCCGATGGTGTTGCGCGGCATGTCGTCCACCAGATCGACCCGCTCGGGCTGCTTGATGGACGACAGGCCCGAGGCGCGGCACAACTGCAGCAGTTCGTCGGCGGTGGCCGACGTCCCGGGCTTGAGGGCCACCACCGCCAGCACCGCCTCGCCCCACTTCTCGTCGGGGATGCCGACCACGGCAGCATCGCGCACGGCCGGGTGGGTGTAGAGCACCTTTTCGACCTCGCTGGGCGCCAGGTTGTAGCCGCCCCGGATGATGAGGTCCTTGATGCGGTCGACGATGTACCAGTAGCCCTCGTCGTCCATCCGGCCGACGTCCCCCGAGTGCAGCCAGCCGTCGATCAGGGCCTTGCCGGTGCGCTCGGGTTCACGGAAATAACCCAGCATGGTGTGCGGGCCGCCGAAGACGATCTCGCCGGTCTCGCCCGCCGGCACATCGGTGCCATCCGGTCCGACCAGCCGCACCGTGGTGGCAAAGGAAGGCCGGCCGCAGGAGGCCAGCAGTTGCGGCTTGTCGGCCAGCGCGTGCACGTGGTCCTGCTTGCGCAGCAGGGTGCCGATGGAGGCGATTTCGGCCATGCCATAGAGCTGGATGAAGATCGGGCCGTAC
>VERU01000389.1 GCA_018882485.1 Rhodoferax sp.
GGATGATGCTGCGGTCCACCCACGAGGCCATGCGCCAGCGGGCCCTGCGGCAGGACGAAGGCCAGCGCACAGTGCTGCTGCTGGTGGTGGTCAGCGTGGTGGCCAGTTTCTATGCCATCGTGGCCGAGATGGGGGCTGCCGCCCAGTTGCCGGCCCCGGTGCGCCAGGGGCATATCCTGCTCACGGCCGTCACCATCGTGGTGGCCTGGCTGTTCACCCACCTGATGTTTGCGCTGCACTACGCCCACGACTACTACCTGAACATCGGCCACGGTCGCCCGCCCGGCCTGCAGTTTCCGGGCGAGCCGCACCCGGACTACGGTGATTTCCTGTACTTTGCGGGGGTCATCGGCACCTCGGGTCAGACCGCCGACGTGTCGCTGACCAGCCGCGCCATGCGTCGCATCGGCCTGCTGCACTGCGTGCTGTCGTTCTTCTTCAACACGGCCGTGCTGGCGCTCACGGTCAACATGGCGGCCGGCCTGCTGCCGGGCTAGCGCAGGGGCCGACGATCTGGAAGAAGGGGGATGGAAGAGGGAAATCTGGAGCGGGCGAAGGGAATCGAACCCTCGTATGAAGCTTGGGAAGCTGCCGTTCTGCCATTGAACTACACCCGCGAGGCTGTGGAGTTTAATGCAAGGCCCGCCGTGACAGAATCAGGGGGCAGTCCCCGCTCAGGGCGCAGCCCTGCGTCAACCCGCACCACCCCGACCAACCCCTTACCTCCACGGGCCCGGCCTCGGCGCCCGGGCCTCCACCCTTGAAAATCTTCTACGGCTGGCGTATGGCGGCTGCCGCTTGCGGCATGCAGCTGATGCTGTCCACCCTGCTGACCCAGTCGTTTGGCGCCTACGTGGCGGTGCTGTCGCAGGAGCGCGGCTGGAGCAAGACCGCGCTGGCGGGCGCGGCGGCCCTGCAGTCCGTCGAGTCGGCCATCATGGGTCCGGTGCTGGGCTACGCCATGGACCGGTTCGGGCCGCAGCGCATGATCCGCATGGGCATTGCGGTGTTCGGGCTGGGCTTCATCGGGCTGAGCCAGATCGACTCCCTGGGCGGGTTCTACCTCTGCGCCGTGCTGCTGGCCATCGGGGCCAGCCTGGGCGGCTACTTTCCCCTCTCGGTGGCGCTGATCCAGTGGTTCGAGCGCTACCGGGCCCGCGCCCTGTCCATGGTGAGCCTGGGCCTGGCGCTGGGGGGTCTGCTGGTGCCGCTGGTGGCCTGGTGCATGCAGCATTTCGGATGGCGCAACACGGCCCTGGGCTCGGGCCTGCTGGCCATGCTCATCGGGCTGCCGCTGGCGTCGGTGATCCGGCGCCGGCCGCAGGACCACGGCGAGACGGTGGATGGCCTGCCCCCGGCGCCTGCGCCCGACCCGGGCTCGGCCACGGGCGCGGAGGCCACCCGTTCGCCCGAATTCAGCGCCAGCCAGGCGCTGCGCACCCGGGCGTTCTGGCTGCTGGCGCTGGGGCACGGCCTGGCCCTGCTCGTGGTCACGGCGGTCAATGTGCACGCCATCACCCACCTCAAGGAGGGCCTGGGCTACTCGGTGCCCCAGGCGGCGCTGGCCATCATGCTCATGACGGTGGGCCAGCTGGCCGGGGTGGGCCTGGGCATGCTGCTGGGCGACCGCTACGAGAAACGCTTTGTTGCGGCGCTGTGCATGCTGGGCCATGCCAGCGGCTTGCTGCTGCTGGCCTTTGCCACCCACGCGCTGGAGGTGGCCGCCTTCGCCCTGCTGCATGGCATGGCCTGGGGCCTGCGAGGCCCCTTCATGCAGGCGATCCGCGCCGACTACTTTGGCCGTCATGCCATCGGCGTCATCCTGGGCCTGTCGGCCGCGGTCACGGCTCTGGGACAGATCGGCGGCCCCATGATCGCCGGCCTGCTGGCCGACCTGACCGGCAACTACCGCTGGGGCTTCAGCCTGCTGGCCCTGGCAGCGGCCAGTGGGTCCGTGGTGTTTGTGCTGGCCCGCCCGCCGCGCCTGCCCGGGGCGGGAGTGGCTTGAAGCCCGTCCTGCGTCTGCCGCCGATGCCGAGTCCTACTTCAGCACATCCCCAATACACAGGTACTTGATCTCGACGTAGTCGTCGATGCCGTGGTGCGAGCCTTCGCGGCCCAGGCCGGACTGCTTGACGCCGCCGAAGGGCACGTGCTCGGTGGCGAGGATGCCCACGTTGACGCCCACCATGCCGTATTCCAGCGCCTCGCTCACGCGGAAGATGCGGCCTACGTCGCGGCTGTAGAAGTAGCTGGCCAGGCCGAACTCGGTGGCGTTGGCGGCGTCGATGGCCTGCTGTTCGGTGCTGAACCGGAACACGGGTGCGAAGGGGCCGAAGGTTTCCTCGCGGGCGCACAGCATGTCGTCGCGGGCATCGGCCACCACGGTGGGCTCGTAAAACTGGCCGGAGCCCAGTTCGTGGAGCCGGCGCCCGCCGGTCAGCACCCGGGCGCCGCGCGCCAGCGCGTCGTCCACATGGCGCTGGACTTTTTCCAGCGCCGCTTCCTCGATCAGCGGGCCCTGGTTCACGCCGGCCTCGAAGCCGTTGCCCACCCGGGCGGTGCGCACCCTGGCCGCGAACTTGCCCACGAACTCTTCGTAGACGCCGTCCTGCACATAAAACCGGTTGGTGCAGACGCAGGTCTGGCCGGCATTGCGGTACTTGCTGGCGAAGGCGCCTTCCACGGCCGAGTCGACATCGGCGTTGTCGAACACGATGAAGGGTGCGTTGCCGCCCAGCTCCAGCGACATCTTCTTGACGGTGGGCGCGCTCTGCGCCATGAGGATGCGGCCCACCTCGGTGGAGCCGGTGAAGCTGATGTGGCGCACCACGTCGCTGGCGCACAGCACCTTGCCCACGGCAATCGAGTTGGCGGCATCTGCGCTGAGCATGTTCAGTACCCCGGCCGGGATGCCGGCGCGCAGCGCCAGCTCGGCCGCGGCCAGGGCGGTCAGCGGCGTGAGCTCGGCGGGCTTGATGATGACCGGGCAGCCGGCGGCCAGCGCCGGGGCCACCTTGCGGGTGATCATGGCCAGCGGGAAGTTCCACGGCGTGATGGCCGCGCAGACGCCGATGGCCTGGCGCAGCACCAGCAGGCGTCGGTTGTTGTCGAACTGCGGCAGGGTTTCGCCGTTGATGCGCTTGGCTTCCTCGGCGAACCATTCGACGAAGCTGGCGCCGTAGGCCACCTCGCCCTTGGCCTCGGGCAGGGGCTTGCCTTGCTCGGCCGTCATGATGCGGCCCAGGTCGTCCTGGTGGGCCATCAGCAGGTCGAACCATTTGCGCAGGATGATGCTGCGCTCCTTGGCCGTCTTGCTGCGC
>VERU01000390.1 GCA_018882485.1 Rhodoferax sp.
GCTCCACCCTGAGAAGTAGTCGGTCAGCGTTCCTGGAGGCAGGGCGGCGGGCGCTGCCAGCGTGGCCGACTCCGGCAGTGGTCGCGCGCCGGTGGCCAGGAAGTCGTCGCTGCGGTCCCAGGCCCAGGCCGCACGGTAGCGCAGGCGGGCCGACGGCCGATGCCGGAAGTAAGGGTGAAAGCCCAGCCCGGCCGGCAGGACGCGGGGTTCCAGGTTGGTGAATTGCAGGCGCAGCGAGAGGCTGTCGGGTGTCAGCCGGATGTCCTGCGTGACGCGGTAGCGTCCGGGCCAGGCGGGCGAGGCCGGGCTGTCGAGCGCCAGCACCGCGTGGGCCGGTCCGGCCTGCTCCGTCTGCCAGGGCAGGCCGTGGGCAGGCCCGTGCAGGGTGTGCGGCGCGGCATCGGGGTGCGCCGCGAGCGCCACCGTGCCGTCGGGCGTGCGCAGGCGCGCTTGGGCGATGCGGTTGGAGTAGGGCACCAGCGGGTAGATGCCACCCTTGGCCCAGCGCAGCGGGTCGACGTCCGGGGCGTCGTAGGGGTGCAGCACCTCCACGGCTTCGTGCTGCGGCGTGGCCAGCCAAAGGCGGGCCACGCGGCCGCCGGCCCGGGGCCGCAACAGGGCGCGGGCGGCCCCGGCGGCCAGCAGCAGGTCGCCGGGAAAGCTCGGGGCGGCCGGGTCCTGCAGGCGGGGGGCGGACTCAGGCATAGCCGAACGAGCCGTCGGGCTTGGTGGGCACCCTGCGCTCCCAGTGGATGTAGTCTTCGGTGCCCAGCACGGCCTCGTCCATTTCCACGCCCCAGCCCGGGCGGTGCTCCCGCAGTTCCAGGTGGCCGTCGCGCGGCAGGTAGGGGTCCTTGACGTACCAGGCGCCTTCGTCGGTGGCCTCGGCCTGCACGCTGGCGTCGGTGCCGTAGACATAGGCCGGCCCGTGCGGCAGCCGGTATTCCAGGATCCGGAAGTTGGGCTGCGTGGCGCAGAAATGCAGGTTGACGGCGGTGGCCAGCGGTCCCATCGGGTTGTGCGGGGCGATGCTCACGAAGTGGGCCTGCGCCAGCGCGTTGATCTGCAGCATCTCGCCGAGTCCGCCCACGACGCAGATGTCGGGCTGGATGATGTCGCAGCCCCGTGCCTGCAGCAGCCGCAGGAACTCGAAGCGGCTGTAGAGCGACTCGCCGGTGGCCAGGGTGCAGTGCAGGCCCCGCTTGAGCTCGCCCCAGGCATCGATGTTCTCCGGCCGGATCGGCTCCTCGAAAAACAGCGGATCGAAGGGGGCCAGGGCGTTGCCGAGCTGCACCGCCTGGGCCGGCTCGAAGATCTTGGCATGGGCATCGAAGGCGATCTCGTAACTCGGATCCAGTGTTTCGCGCAGTTCGCGGAAATACTCCGCCGAGGTGCGCACCACCTCGCCCCAGCGGTGGCGATGCATGTCGATCCGGTAGGGGCTGAGCTTGAAGGCGCTCAGGCCCCACTGCGCGTGCAGGGCGTCCATCTCGTCGCGCGCGCGCGGCGCGTCGGGCGCGGTGTAGAGGCCGGCGTAAACCTTCACCCGGTCGCGCACCCGGCCGCCGAGCAGCGCGTACACCGGCACCCCGAGGGCCTTGGCTGACAGGTCCCACATGCAGTGGTCCAGCGCCGAGATGGCGGCCAGCCCGAGCGCGCCGGGCGGAAAGCGGCTCTGCTGCATCAGGTAGTGCACCAGGTGCGTGACGCGCCGCGGATCCTGACCGCGCAGAAAGGTCAGCAGGTAGTCCAGCAGCGGAAACAACGCCAGGTCCGGGCCGTGGTTGTAGCACTCGCCCCAGCCGGTCAGGCCCTGGTCGGTGTCCATGGCCACGATCACCCGGGGCCGGTTCTTGTCGCGCGACATGAAGACGCGCAGGCGGTCGATCTTCATCGGGGCTTGTCCGAAAAATAGCGGGCCTGACCCAGCCGGGTCTGCACATAGACATGTTCGTCGAAGCTGCCCTCGACGTAGGAACCCGATGCCGGCGTGACCGGTACCGAGACATTGGCCTGGCTGGGAAAGCGGGCCACGAAATCTTCGTCGATGTCCACCCCCAGGCCCGGGGCATCGGGCACCCGCAGGAAGCCGTTTTCGGAAACCGGATGCGGCACCACGGTGCGCGCGCGGCCTTCCCAGTCGTCCTCCACCCGCTCCAGGAACAGCGCGTTCGGAATGGCCGCCATCAGGTGCAGCGCCGCGTATTCGGCCACCGGGCCGAGCGAGCCCGAGTGCGGCGCCATCATGATGTGGTGGGCCTCGGCCATGGCCGCGATCTTCTTCATCTGGGTCAGCCCGCCGGCGCGGCCGGTGTCGGGCTGCACCACGTCCACCAGCTCGCGCTCGATCAGTTCGCGCAGGCCGAAGATCGTCGTCATGCGTTCGCCGGCCGCCAGCGGCACATGGGCGGCCGCGCGGATGCGGCGGTAGCCCTCCAGGTTCTCGGGCGCGATCGGATCCTCGATGAACAGCAGCCGGTAGGGCTCCAGCGCGCGGGCCAGGGTGACCGCGTCCCCGGGTGTCAGCCACGGCGGCCCGTGCAGGTCGATCATGAGGTCGATGTCCTCGCCCACCGCCTCGCGCAAGGCCGCCACCCGGCGCACCGGGTCCGAGACGCCACCGCACTTCAGCGCCCGGATGCCGCGCGCCTTGAGCGACAGGGCGGCCTCGGGCGTGTTGGCATGGGCATAGATGCGAACCTTGTCGCGCACCTGGCCACCCAGCAGGTTCCAGACCGGCACGCCCAGTGCCTTGCCCTTGATGTCCCACAGCGCCATGTCCAGTCCCGTCAGGGCGCCGGCGCCCACGGTGCCGGTCATGCCGTGGCTCATGATGGCGGTCATCATCTTCTGCCAGAGCCGTTCGATGTGCTGCGGGTCCTCGCCGAGCAGCAGGGCCTTGAGGTCCTGCACGGCCGTCTCGATGACCCGCGGCCAGCCCGAGCATTCGCCGATGCCGGTGATGCCTTCGTCGGTGTAGACCTTGACGAAGAGCCAGTTGCGCGTGCCGGTGATGTTGCCGGAAAAGCGCCCGGCGCCGAAGCCGCCGTCGGTGGCGTAGCGCTGGGGGTCCGGCGCCCCCACGTGCATCAGGAAGGTCCGGACGTCGGTGATCTTCATCGGTGGGCTGCGGGTGCTGGGTAGGTCAGGGGGCCTGGTAGCGGGTGCGCTTGTGGATGCCCCGCGCGGGCGGGTCGGGCCGGGGGATGGCCGACAGCAGGGCCTGGGTGTAGGGGTGGCCGGGGCGGTCGCAGATCTGCTCGGTCTCGCCGCTCTCCACCACCTTGCCGCGGTGCATCACGGCCACGCGGTCGCAGAAAT
>VERU01000391.1 GCA_018882485.1 Rhodoferax sp.
AACCCTTGGAACTGTAGCTCGGGATCACCGTCTCGCCGATCTTGATCGTGGCGGGCGTGCCGGCAGCGGCCTTCGCGTTCTCGTAGCTCACCGACGCACCGGCCAGCACTTGCTTGGCGATGTCGCAGGAGCTGGTGAACTTGACGGTGCCGGTCGGGTTGAACTGGAACGAGCACTCGGCCTCGTCAGCGGTCACGATCACCTGGTTCTTGGCCTGGGCTTCGGCCAGCGCGGGATTGGCGGCCTTGGTGAGGGCGCCGAACACCGGGAAGTAGGTGACCACGGCCAGCAGGCAGCCGGCCATGATGATGGGCTTGCGGCCGATCTTGTCGGACAGCGAGCCAAACAGGATGAAGAAGGGCGTGCCGATGATCAGCGACAGGGCCACGTAGATGTTGGCGGCAGCGCCGTCGACCTTGAGCGCCTGCGTCAGGAAGAACAGGGCATAGAACTGGCCCGAATACCAGACCACGGCCTGGCCGGCGGTCAGGCCGATCAGCGCCAGGATCACGATCTTGAGGTTCTTCCACTGGCCGAAGGATTCGGACAGGGGCGCCTTGGAGGTCTTGCCCTCGGCCTTCATCTTGGCGAAGGCGGGGGACTCGTTCATCGACAGACGGATGTAGACCGACACGCCCAGCAGCAGGATGGACACGATGAAGGGAACACGCCAGCCCCAGTCGGAGAACGCCGCCTCGCCGATGACGGTGCGGGTGCCCAGGATCACCATCAGGCTGAGCATCAGGCCCAGCGTGGCCGTGGTCTGGATCCAGGCAGTGTAGGCACCGCGCTTGCCCTGCGGCGCGTGCTCGGCCACATAGGTGGCGGCACCGCCGTACTCGCCGCCGAGAGCCAGACCCTGCAGCAGGCGCAGCACGATCAGGATCACCGGGGCCGCCACGCCGATGCTCGCGTAGGTCGGGAGAATGCCCACGATGAAGGTGGACAGACCCATGATCAGGATGGTCACCAGGAAGGTGTACTTCCGGCCGATCATGTCGCCCAGGCGGCCGAACACGATGGCGCCGAACGGGCGCACGATGAAGCCTGCCGCAAAGGCCAGCAGCGCGAAGATGAAGGCCGAACCGGCATCCAGACCGCTGAAGAACTGCTTGGCGATGATGGCCGCGAGCGAGCCATACAGGTAGAAGTCATACCATTCAAACACCGTGCCCAGCGAAGAGGCGAAGATCACCTTCTTCTCTTCGGGGGTCATCGGCCGGGGTGCGGCAGTTGCCATGGGTTGTCTCCAGAAAAATGAACACCTCCGACTTGGAGGTTGGCGGTATTTTTCGGGGATGCACTGACCCCGCTCTGACACCAAACCAACAGAAGCTGTCGGCAAACTGAACGCAATCTTACGAACTAAGGTGTAACCCCAGCAGCATTTTTCGCGATGTGGCAAACGCCTAAATTTGGCGCTTCACGCCCACGGGAAGCCGACCCACCGACTCCCAGTCGGGCCCGGCAAACCAGGGACTTTCGGCCAGCGCGTCGGCCAGCAGGGGCAAGCCGTCCAGCCCCCAGAACAGGCGGCCATCGACCACCAGGGTCGGGACGCCGAAGACGCCCGCAGCCAGCGCAGCGTCGGTGTGGGCGCGCAGTTCGGCCTTGACGTCGGCTCCTGCCGGATCGCGAACGGGCTGGAGCTCGGCCTGCAGGACGGCCAGGCGTCGCGGATCGTTGGGGTCTGCCCCGCCCTGCCAGACATGCCGGAACAGGGTCTCGCACACCCAGCGATTGGGCAGTCCCAGCGAGCCGCAGGCCACGGCCAATCGCTGCAAGGCCAGGGAATTGAAGGGGTGGCAGGCGGGAAGATCGAGCGGGATGCCGAGCTGGCGTCCCAGCCACAGCACATGCCGGTACGTCCAGTCCCGCTTGGGCCCGATCTCGGCCGGACCCAGTTGGCCATGGTGCGACAACACCGCACCCAGCACCACGGGCACATAGTCCACCTGGTGGCTGTGTCCCTGCAGCACCTGCGGCAGGCGCTGGAAGGCCAGCCAGGCATAGGGCGAGATGACATCGAAATAGAAGCGGATGGACTTCATGGCTGCGCTGCGGTCAACCGCCGTTCGATCCGCTGCCAGACCGTGCGCCGGCCTGCGTCATCGAGTCCTCCCCAGGCACAGATTTCTTCGAGGGTGCGCCAGCAGCCCTCGCACAGGCCGCTGTCGCGGTCCATGCGGCAGACCGAGATGCAGGGAGACGGCGCGTCGCCGCCGCCCCCCAGCACCTGCCTGGCGCGATCGGCCAGTCGGTTCCTGCCCCCGTCCGCGGACCATGGCGCCATGGTCAGCCCGCCCGGCGGTTGAGCAGCGCGGTGGCGGCGCGCGACTGGGGCGGCCGCCCCAGGTGCTGGCTGATGAACCGGCCGGCATCCACCAGCAATTCCAGATCGATGCCGGTGTCGATGCCCATGCCCTGCAGCATGAACACCACATCTTCGGTGGCCACGTTGCCGGTGGCGCCCCGGGCATAGGGACAACCGCCGAGTCCCGCCACCGAGGTGTCGAACTGCGACACACCCAGCTGCATACAGGCCAGGGTGTTGGCCAGCGCCTGGCCGTAGGTGTCGTGAAAGTGACCGGAAATCTCGTGCAGGGGGTAGTGGCGCAAGGTGGCCTCCAGGGCCCGCTGCACCTGGAGCGGTGTACCCACGCCGATGGTGTCGCAGACCCCGATGTGCTGCACGCCGATGCCCTTCATGAGTCCGGCCAGGTAGTCCACCCGCCGGGGCGGGACGTCGCCCTCGTAAGGACAGCCCACGGTGCAGGACATGGCGCCGTGCACCGTGATGCCCGCCGCGAGCGCCGCCTGCACCACGGGCGCGAAGCGTTCGATGCTCTCGGCCACCGAGCAGTTGATGTTGCGCTGGCTGAAGGCCTCGCTGGCCGAACCGAACACCACCACCTCGTCGGGCCGGCTCGCCAGGGCGGCCTCGAAGCCCTTGAGGTTGGGCGTGAGCACCGCATACCGCACCCCCGGCTGACGCGCGATGCCTGCCATCACCTCGGCGTTGTCGGCCATCTGCGGCACCCACTTCGGCGAGACGTAGCTGGTGACTTCGATCTGGGACAGGCCGGCCTGCTGCAGGCGGTGCACCAGCTCGATCTTGACGGCAGCGGGCACCGGCTGCTTTTCATTCTGCAACCCGTCGCGCGGGCCGACATCGACGATCTTCACATGCGCGGGCAGGGCCATCTCAATAACCTTTCTGGATATCCACGATACCGGCAATCGGCTCGCCGCGCTCGAAGGCCTGGATCTTGCCCGCAATCTGCGCGATGCTTTCCTGCGGCAGGGTGGCGGCCGAATTG
>VERU01000392.1 GCA_018882485.1 Rhodoferax sp.
TCCTTGACCAGCGCATCCATCACCTTGCCCTGCTCGGCCAGCACCTGCCGGACATCCTCGTTGCGCAGCACGATGCGGGTGAAGGTATCGATGAACACCTTGTTGAATTCACCGTTCTTGGCGCCCAGGTGCACCGGAAGCAGGGAGACCCGCGCATCCTTGGCGGCAAAAACGGCAGCCATGCCCTGGGACGCCATCTGCACCCCCGGCGAGAGCTGGCCCAGGTCGGCCTTCACCACCGGGAAAAACCCGATCTCCTTGAGCAGGGTGGCCTGGGTGGCGGGACGGGTCATGTGGTCGATCACCCGTTCCGCAGCCGCCAGGTCAGGCGAATTCCTGGGGATGGACATGCCGACCATCACCGGCATGTAGCCGCGGCCCTTGATACCGGCGGGCGCCGGGAAGGCGACGAAATCGGCGGGCTTGTCGACCAGCGCGTTCAACAGGCGGGCCGTGTGATCAAACGCCACCCAGACCTCGCCGGTCATGAGGGGCTCCTCCATGAAGCCGTAGCTGGTGGAGCGGGGGTTGACATAAGTCCACAATTCCCGGAAATCGGTCCAGGCCTTCTCCGCATCGGCGTTCTTGAAGGTCCGCACGATGCCTCCCGTATGGCTCGGGTAGAAGGAGGCCTGGAAATACCGGTGCATTAGCCCCTTGGGGCCGGCCGGAAAGCCGAGCTTGCCCTCACCGGTGGCGGCCTTCATGGCACGCGCCCAGTCCCGCAGCTGGGTGTAGGTCAACGCATTGATGTTGGCCCCGGCGGGCAGGTAGGGCAGGGCCTTCCTGTTGGCCACCATCTGAAACGTGTTGGTCATCAGCGGGATGAAACGCTGATGGGAGCCCCCCATCTTGCCCATCTCCAGCGCGGCTGCGGAGAATTCCCGGTTGGCCGATAGCTTCCTGATGAGCCCATCCAGATCCGCCAGCCCGCCGAGATCGTTGATGGGCGCGAGTTCGCCGTCGAGCGCGATGGTGGCATGCACCTTGCCCTGCGCGGCGCCCAGTTCTGCCTTCATGCGGGTGAAGTAGGTGTTGCCATCCTCGGGGATGAAGTTCACGGGATCGGGGGCACCCTTGAGGATGATGGTGCGGACTTTCTCGACCTCGTCGACGGGCCGCATCTGGGTGGATACCACGTTGGTCTGGGCATGGCAGACCAGGGCCAGCAGGTAGCCGGCGAGGACGGATAGGGACTTCAAACGCATGAACAGTCTCCGGTTGGGGTCATTGGGGGATGCAAGGACCGTCTGACAGACGGGGGATCAGGTGCACGGGCTCGAGCCGCGTCAGTCCGGCTTCGCTCTCGCCGGCCATGCGGCGCAGCAGCAGATCGGCCAGATGCCGGCCGTTGTCCACGATCGCGTGATCGATGGTGCTCAATGGGGGATCGGCATATTGGCCTGCGTCGGAGTTGCCATAGCCCATCACCGACACGTCGCGTCCCACCGTCAGCCCCAGGCGCCGTATGGCGGCCATGGCGCCCAGCGCGATCGCGTCGGTGGCGCACAACAGGGCCGTGATCGGCCGGCCCGAGGCGCTGGCCTGTCCCGCGAGCAGCTCAGTGGCCAGCTGTTCGCCGCTGGCGGCGGTGACTTCGCCGTGGCGCACCGGGCAATCCTGCGCCACCAGGCCATGCTGGGCAAGGGCCTGCTTGAATCCCTGTTCGCGCAGCACGGCAAAGGTCAGGTTGGTCTGGGCGTTGATGAAGCCGATCCGACGATGCCCGAGGGAAATCAGCCGCTGGGTCGCGAGAAAGAATGCCTGTTCGTTGTCTGCATCGACCCAGGCGTGGGGCTGATTGGACTGGGTTCGTCCGTGCGTCACGAAGGGTATGCCGCGCTGCTGCAAGAGGCTGACCCGAGGATCGTTGGCCCGTGTGCGGGCCAGCAGAATGCCGTCGACCAGGCGCCCGTCCAGAAACCGGGCCAGTTCGGTCAGCTCGTTTTCGCCCACCGGCAGGACGACCGACAAGGCAAAGTAGCCATGCGCCCTGAGCCCATCAGCCACCCCGGACAGCAGTGCCGAGAAAGTCGCATCCAGGTAGTTGCCGGCCCGTACGGAGGACACCAGGGCCACGGCACCGGTGCGCCCGGTCGCGAGCCGGTGCGCCACCGGATGCGGTTGGTAGCCCATGGCCTTGGCCGCCTCCTGCACCCGCGCGCGGGTCTTCGCGCTCACGTCGCTGTAGCCGTTCAGCGCCCGGGATACGGTGGATGTGGAGAGTCCGAGCGACTCGGCCAGATCGGCGATGGACATGAAATTTCAGTAACAAAAGCGGTTTTGTTGCTGAAATTATGAAATCAAAAGCGGTTTTGATTTCTTAGTGTTTACCCCATTGACGAACCGGGCAGGGCTCGTCAAGTGGCATCGGGGCGCGGAAATCCGGCGTTCAACTGCGGCCGTAATCGTCCTGCAGCCGAACGATGTCGTCCTCGCCCAGGTACGAGCCGAACTGCACTTCCACGATCTCGGTGGCGTCCGGCCCGGGGCTGGCCAGGCGGTGCACGGCGCCGACGGCGATGTCGATGTGCTCGCCGACCTGCAGGTCGCGCACATCCTGCCCCAGCGTCACCCTTGCCACGCCCTGTGTCACCACCCAGTGCTCGGCGCGCTGGTGGTGCTTCTGCAGACTGAGCTGCTGCCCGGCTTCGACGCGGATGCGCTTGACCTTGGCCCCCGGCATCTCGGCCAGGGTTTCGTACCAGCCCCAGGGCCGGTGGCATCGCTCCGTGGCGGGGGCTGCGGAATCGACGGGAACGGTTGGTGCGTGGGGTGCTGCAGGCATGGCTGGGCTGGGCGGGTGATGGCTAGGGGTGGGGGATGTGCGGGCCGGGGCCCGGCGGGTGGATGCTACGCGCAATGCGCCTTGCGGGGTTACCGGCCCGTTACCGCCCCGCGCTCGGCCGCGTGGCGCAGTCCCTGAGGGGCCGCGCTGCCGGGCCTCAGCCCGGCAGGACCGAGCGCACCCAGCGCTGGATATCGGCCGCCCCCATGGCGCCGGCCTGGCGGGCCACCTCGCGCCCGTCCCGGAACAGCGCCAGGGTGGGGATGCTGCGGATCTGGAACCGGGCCGCCAGCTCGGGCATCGCTTCGGTGTCCACCTTGGCCAGACGCACATGTGGCTCCAGCTGGGCGGCCGCCTGCTCGAAGGACGGGGCCATCTGGCGGCAGGGAGCGCACCAGGGCGCCCAGAAATCCACCAGCACCGGTATCTGGCTGCGCAAAACATGCCGCTCGAATGACGCTGCATCCAGCGCCACCGACCGGCCCGTGAACAGGGCGCGGTGACAGCTGCCGCAATCC
>VERU01000393.1 GCA_018882485.1 Rhodoferax sp.
GTGCACGCTCGGCCTGGTAGCTCGCCAGCAGGCGCGGGCCCATCTCGCCGTGGACCACGGCCGCGATCTTCCAGGTGATGTTGTGGATATCACGGAACGCACTGTTGACGCCCTGGCCCGCGAAGGGCGGCGTGAGGTGCGCCGCATCGCCGGCCAGGAAGATGCGGTCCGTCTGCCAGCGATCGGCCACCCGGGCATGGAAGGTGTACACCTGACGGCGCACGATGCGGGCGTCGCGGTCCGGCCCATAGGCGGCCAGCAGGCCACGGATGTAGTTCTCGTCCTGGGCCAGCTCATCGCCCTCGTGGGGATGCAGCATGAACTCGAACCGCCGGCGTCCGTCGGGGCCAGGAATATTGACCGCCGGGCGCGCCGGGTCGCTGTACACACAGGACTCGCGGGTCCGGTCCCGGGTGCCCTCGAGGTCCACGATCAGCCAGCGGGCGGCGTAGGTGGACCCCTGCAACGTGGAGCCGATGACGCCCCGCACGAAGCTGCGCCCGCCATCGGTACCGATCAGGTAGCGGCAATTGAGGGTTTGCCGCTGGCCTTGCCGGTCCACCACCTCCACCCGAACGCCATCGCGCAGCTCCTCGATCGCGACGCACTCGGTCTCGAAGCGAATGGACGCCTGAGGGCGCCGCGCCAGGGTGCGGCGCAGTGTGTCTTCGAGAATCGGCTGCACGAAGGCGTTGCGTTTGGGATAGCCGTACTCGCGCGTCGATGGGCTGACCTTGTACACCTCCCGGCCCTTGGGATCCAGAATCCGGAACCCGTAGTCCAGGTTGACATGGGCCACCACATCGTCCACCAGGCCGGCCGCCTGCATGGTGCGCAGGGCCTCGTCATCGATCGACACCGCACGGGGCTGCTGCACCGTGGTCGGATTCTTCTCGATGACAAGGGTACGCACCCCCATCGTCGCGAGCAGGTGGGCCCCTGTCAGGCCGGTCGGCCCCGCACCGATGATGATCACATCCCAATCCGCAGTCACTGCATCCTCCCCCGCTCGCGGCGGCATCCCCGACACGGCGGCTCAGGCGCCAAGATTGAGCTTGCGGGCGAGCTCGCCGATCTCCTTCATGTCCTTGGCCAGGCGTGCCTTCACCTCCTGGGGCGTGCCCTTGAGCGGCACGTTGCCGGTGTCCTGCTGCTCCTTCTGGAACGCCGGGTTGTCGGCCAGCTGGTTGAGCACCGCATTGAGCCGGTTGACGATGCTGTCGGGCGTGCCCTTGGGCACGAAGATGCCCACCCAGCCCGGGTAGGCCAGGTCCGGGCGGGTGGCCTCCAGATGCGGCACATTGGCCGGCACCAGCTCGGGAATCACCGAGCCACAGGTGGCCAGCACCTGCAGACGGCCCGACTTGACATGCGAAATGGTGTCGGACACCCCGGTCACCAGGAACTGGATCTCGTTCGTCATCAGGCCCTGGATGGCCGGCGTCATGCCGTTGTAGGGCACATGCGTCATGCGGGTGCCGAAGCCGGCCTGCAGCTGCTCCGCGTACAGGTGCAGGGGATGGCCGATACCGCCCGAGCCGAAATTGACCGCCGACCCCTTGGCCTTGGCATAGGCAATGAATTCATCCAGATTCCTGACCCCCACGGCCGAATTGGTGATGAGCCAGTGCATGCCCTGGTTGTAGTAGCCCACCGGAATCAGGTCGGTGGCAGGGTCGTAGCCCAGCTTCTTGAACATCACCGGACCCAGGGCAAACACCTGATTGGCACCGAACAGGATGGTGTGACCATCCGGCGCGCTGCGCGCCACATACTCGTGCGAGATATGCCCGCCCGCTCCGGGCTTGTTCTCGACCACCACCGGCTGGCCCAGCTGCACCGCCAGATGCTTGGCCAGGATGCGCGACAGGATGTCCCCCAGGGCGCCGGGGGTGCTGAGCACCGCCAGCTTGATCGGGCGGCTGGGATAGGTGTCGGCCCATGCCAGCCCTGGCAGCGCGGCCGCGCCGCCGACCGCCAGCGCGCCCGCCATCCACTTGCGGCGGCTGATTGCAATACGTGCATCCTGGTTCATGACCCTGTCTCCTGGTAGGAATGTGTTCGGAAAGTGACGCTCGGTGGGAGGGTCGCCGGCAACCGGGTCCACCGACCCGGGCACCCAACCCGTGCCGGCGCGAATCTTCGGGGAATCGCCTCCCGGCGACAAATGCGTTTTGCAGGCCAGGTATGCACCGGGCGCATGCCCGGGCGCATGCGGCAGGGCCGCATTCAGGCCGGGTTGTCGACCTCGGCCCCCAGGTCCGCGGCGATCAGCCTGAACTGCTCCAGCGCGGCCTGCAGGTCTTCCACGATCTCCTGCGCGATCACGGCAGGCGCAGGCAGGTTGTCGCTGTCGGCGAGGCTGTCGTCCTTGAGCCAGAAGATGTCCAGACTGGTCTTGTCGCGCGCCACCAGATCGTCGTAGCCGTAGGCGCGCCAGCGGCCGTCCGGGTTCTCGGGGGACCATGTGGCCACACGCTGCTGGCGGTTCCCCACCCGGTACAGGTCGACAAACTCATCCAGGTCTGCGCGGGTGAGCGGGTTGGTCTTGAGCGTGAAATGCTGGTTGGTGCGCAGGTCGTAAATCCACAGCTGTTTTGTCCACGGCGTTTCCGAGGCGCCCCGCTTCTCAAAGAACAGCACATTGGCCTTGACACCCTGGGCGTAGAACAGGCCCGTGGGCAGCCGCAGGAGGGTGTGCACATCGCATTCGTGCAGCAGCCGCTTGCGGATGGTTTCTCCCGCGCCGCCTTCAAACAGCACGTTGTCCGGCAACACCACCGCCGCCCGCCCATGGGTGGCCAGCAGGGTCTTGATGTGCTGCACGAAGTTGAGCTGCTTGTTGCTGGTGGTGGCCCAGAAATCGTCCCGCTCGATGGTGTCTTTCTCGGTGCTGGCGCGGCCGTCTTCGCCCACGATGACGGTGCTGCTCTTCTTGCCAAAGGGCGGGTTGGCCAGCACCACGTCAAACCGCTCGCCGGGGTCGGCGACCAGCGCATCGCCCACCACCACGGGCACCGACTTCTCGGAGCCAATGCCATGCAGCATCATGTTCATGGCACACACACGCGCCGTGGCCTGCACCAGCTCGTAACCGGTGAAGGCCTTCTCTTTCAGGTGCCTGAGCTGCTCGCGCGTCAGGTTCTTGTTGTGCGCCGTGATGTAGTTGTGCGCGGTGAACAAAAAGCCGCCCGTGCCGCAAGCCGGGTCGGTGATGCGCTCGCCTGGCTGCGGGGCCATGCAGTCCACCATGGCCTGAATCAGCGCACGCGGCGTGAAGTACTGGCCCGCGCCGCTCTTGGTG
>VERU01000394.1 GCA_018882485.1 Rhodoferax sp.
GTGCTGCCCGAGTGGCTGCGCTTTGCCCAGGCCTGGTACCTGTTCGTGTTCGGCGCGGCGGTGGTGCTGCTGATGATCTGGCTGCCCGACGGCCTGCTGAGCATCCCCGACCGCATCCGGGCGCGCCGCCTGGCGCGCGAGGCCTCGGCGGCGCGGGCGGCCGCCGCGCAGGGAGTGAAGGCATGACGCATCCGCACCACCACGACCGCCCGGCCGACGCGCCGGTGCTCCGGGTCACCGACATGAAGAAGGCCTATGGCGCCATCCAGGCCGTCGGCGGCGTCTCCTTCGAGGTCCGTCCGGGCGAGATCTTCGGCGTGATCGGGCCCAATGGCGCGGGCAAGACGACGCTGTTCAACAGCATGCTGGGCCAGATCACCCCGGACTCCGGACGCATCGAACTCAACGGCGAGGACGTCACCGCGCTGGGCCCGCTGGAGCTCAACCGCAAGGGCGTGGGCCGCACCTTCCAGACGCTGCAGGTCTTCGGCAAGATGACGGTGCGCGACAACCTGATCGTGGCCGCCCAGGAACACCAGGGCAGCCTGTGGGGCCGCATGTTCGCGCCAGGCGATTCGGGCCTGGGCGAGCGGGCCGACGCACTGATCGACCAGTTCCACATCCGCCACGTGGCCCACAAGAAGGCCGGCGAGCTGAGCTACGGCCAGCAGAAGCTGGTGGACATCGCCATGGCCTTCATGAGCGAACCCGACCTGGTGCTGCTCGACGAGCCCTGCGCCGGCGTCAACCCATCGCTGGTGGGCGGCATCAGCACCCTGCTCAAGGAACTCAACCGCAGCCGGCGGGGCAGCTTCGTGGTGATCGAGCACAACATGGACTTCGTGATGGACCTGTGCCACCGCATCATGGTCATGGTGGAAGGCCAGGTGCTGGCCATCGGCACGCCCGACGAGATCCGCGGCAACAAGCAGGTGCTCGACGCCTACCTGGGGAACTGACATGACCGCCACGCACACCCGCCCCTGCATCGAGTTCGACGACGTGGTCGCCGGCTACAAGGATTTCATGATCCTCAACAACCTGTCGTTCCAGGTGGCGACCGGCAGCATCACCCTGCTGATCGGCCCCAACGGCGCGGGCAAGTCCACGGTGCTCAAGACCCTGTTCGGCCTGCTCAAGCCGCGCCAGGGCCGCATCCGGCTCAACGGCCAGGACATCACCGGCGCCACACAGAAGGCGCTGCTGGGCATGGGCATCGCCTTCGTGCCGCAAGGCCGCAACCTGTTCGGCCAGCTCAGCGTGTTCGAGAACCTGGAGCTCGGCGGCATCACGCTGGGCATGAAGACCACGCACGAACGCATTCCCGAGGTGCTGGAGTTCTTTCCCCGGGTGCGCGAACGGCTGCACTCGCGTGCCGCCTCGCTGTCGGGCGGCGAACAGAAGCAGCTGGAGGTGGGGCGCGCCCTGCTGCTGCGGCCCAAGGTGCTGCTGATCGACGAGCCCTCGATCGGCCTGTCGCCCATGGTGGTGCAGGACGTCTTCAGGCTGCTGCGCCGGCTGGCCGATCAGGGCACCACGGTGCTGATGGTGGAGCAGAACGTCAAGAGCGCCCTGAAGTATTCCGACGACGCCATCGCCCTGGAATCGGGCCGGCTGGTGCTGCACAAGCCGGCCGCCGAGATCCTGGCCGATCCGCACATGGAGCGGCTGTTCCTGGGCGGAGCGCACACCACCGGCCCGGCCACCACCGCGGCGCCGGTGTGATGCCGCAGCACGCGGCGCTGATCTTCGACGCCGACGGCACGCTGGTCGACAGCGAGACGCCGGGGCTGGAAGTGATCCGCCAGCTCGCGGCCGCCGAAGGGCTGGCCCTGGCCAGCGAGCAGGCGCACCGGCAGTTTCGCGGCCTGCGCATGGCCGAGGTGTCGGGCTGGATCGCCGCGCGCCTTGACCGGCCGGCCGAGGATTTCGCCCGGCATTTCATTCCCAGGGTGCGCCAGGCGCAGGCCGAGCAGTTCGGCCGCGAAGGGCTGCGCGAGATCCCGGGCGCGCGGGCGCTGCTGCAAAGCCTGCGCATGCCCTTTTGCGTGGCCACCAACGGCCCGCGCGAGAAGGTGACGCAGACGCTGGCCCTGTGCGGCCTGGACGGCCTGCTGGGCGAGCGGGTGTACTGCGCCTACGAGGTGGGCAGCTTCAAACCCGAACCCGGGCTGTTCCTGCATGCGGCGCGGGCGCTGGGCGTGGACCCGGCCGATTGCGCCGTGGTGGAGGACAGCCTGCCCGGCGCGCTGGCCGGCCTGGCCGCGGGCATGACGGTCTACACCCTGCTGCCGCCCGAGGAGGCCCCGGCGACGCTGCGGCCGCAACTGCGCTTCATCGACAGTCTGCCGCACCTCCAGCAGCTGCTGGAGCCGGCCGGGCCCTGACCCTGAACCGGGACTGCAAGCCTTCAGAGCAGATGGCGCATGCTGCGGGCGGTTTCCTGCAGCACGGGCAGTACCCGGGCCAGCGCGGCTTCGGTGCTCTCGTTGTTCATGGGCATGGTCACGCTCATGGCGCCGAGCAGGGCATCGCCATGGCCGAAGACCGGCACCGCGATGCCCCGGAAGTTCATCTCCAGCTGCTGCTCCGAGACCGCCCAGCCCTGGCGGCGCGTGAGCTCCAGCACCTCGCGCAGCTGCTGCGGGTCGGTGAGGGTGTGCGAGGTGTAGGGCCTGAACTCGCGCCGATCCAGCCAGGCCTCCAGCGCCGCCGGGGACAGCTGGCTCAGGATGGCCATGCCGGCGGCCGTGACCTGCGCCTGCACCCGCGAGCCCAGCACGTAGCCGATGTTCATCTGCCGATGGGTGCCGCTGCGGGCGATGTAGACCAGGTCCTGCTGGTCGAGCACACCGGCATAGGCCGTCTCGCCGGTGCCCGCCGTGACCCGCTGCAGGAAGGGCTGCACCGCGCGCGGCAGACGGGCCGAATCCAGGTAGGCCTGGCCCAGACGCAGCACCCGGGGCGACAGCCAGAACAGCTTGCCGTCGGTCATGGCGTAGCCCAGGTGCGCCAGGGTCAGCAGGTAGCGGCGCGCTGCGGTGCGGGTCAGGCCGCAGCGCTGACCCACCTGGCTGGCCGTCAGGCGCGAATGGTCGGCGTCGAACACCTCGATGATGGACAGGCCCTTCTCCAGGCCCGCGATCCAGTCGCGACGCTCCAGGGCCACGGTGTGGGTCGACAGATTCATGCAGCCAGCCTCTCCCCTCGCATGGTGATGCGCCATGGTAGCGCCCGGCGCGGCGGGACAGCCGCACAGCCGCGCCGTCGGACAATCAGCCCATGAGTCTGTCCGCC
>VERU01000395.1 GCA_018882485.1 Rhodoferax sp.
GGCCCAGCTTGCCTTGTCCTGTGCGCGCTTGGCGCGCATGGTGATGGTGGCCCCGTTTGATGGCACGCTGGGGATACGGAACGTCAACATCGGTGACTACGTCAAGGACGGTGCCGATCTGGTCAACCTGGAAGACATCTCCAGCCTGTACGTGGATTTCCGGTTGCCGGAGCGCTATCAGAGCAAACTGCGCGTCCAGCAGACGGTGGAACTGGTGCTGGATGCATTCCCCGGACGTTTGTTCAAGGCACGGGTCGAGGCCATCGACCCCTTGATCGATGCCAACGGGCGATCGGTCAATGTGCGCGCGGTGCTGCCCAACACCCTGGGGGAAGCGGCGCCCACGGGTGGCCGTGCGGGCGCGGGCCCTGCGGCCGGCGGCAGGCCCGCGGGTCCTGGCGCAGCGGCATCGGCACCGCGCCCGGCTGCGGCCGTTGGCGGCGCTGCGCGGGCCAGCGGCACCGTGCCGGTGCGAGGCGGGCCGCCGAAGGCAGGGTCTGTTGCCGAAACAGCGGCGGTTCGCACCCAGGCCCTTGCGTCCGAGCCCTCGGGATGTCCGGGAGAGTCTGCTCCCATCCGGGCCACGGCAGCGCCGACCGTAGGCGCGCCGACCCCGTTGCGACCGGGCATGTTCGCCCGGGTGACCACGGTTTTCTCCAACAACCCCTCCGCGCTGGTGGTGCCGGAAGAGGCCATTGTTCCCCAGGGAGGACGGCAATTCGTGTTCAGGGTCGTCGAACCGGGAGCCCTGCCGGCGGCTGGCGCATCGGCCCCGGCCTTGTCGCCCGATGTGAAATGGGTGTCCCAGCGCCAGGAAGTGCGGCTGGGCGCCCGCCGGGTTGGCAAGGTGGAAGTGGTCGATGGTCTGGCGGAGGGCGACACCGTGGTGGTTGCTGGCCAGCAGCGCTTGCAGAGGGACGGCACGCCCCTGAGGATCGTGGAACTCGGGCGTCCCGCTCAGGCGGCGGCCTCGGCCGCCGGCGCCGGTGCGTCGGCGCCGTTGGCACCGGCCAGCCGTTGAAGCGCAGGTCAAAATCAGGAATCCACCATGCAACTGGCTGAAACCTCCATTCGCCGACCCGTTTTTGCAACGGTGCTCTCCCTGATGATCGTGCTCATCGGGCTGGTGTCCTTCAATCGGCTCAACGTGCGTGAGTACCCGAAGATCGATGAGCCGGTGGTGTCGGTCACCACGACCTACACCGGGGCTTCCAGCGAGGTCATGGAGAGCCAGGTCACCAAAGTGCTGGAGGATTCGCTGGCCGGTATCGAAGGGGTGGATGTGATCACCTCGTCGAGCCGGCAGGAGCGCAGCCAGATTTCGGTGCGCTTTGCACTCACCCGGGATGCCGACTCGGCGGCAGCCGATGTGCGCGACAAGGTGACCCGGGTTCGCCAGCGCCTTCCGCAAGGCATCGATGAACCCGTGATCGCCAAGGTCGAGGCCGATGCCTTCCCGGTGATCTTCCTGGCCATGAGTTCCGACACCCACAACGCCCTGCAGTTGTCGGAGATGGCCAACACCCTGGTCAAGCCCATTCTTCAGACCGCGCCAGGTGCCGCCGATGTGCTGGTGCAGGGCGAGCGCAAATTTTCCATGCGCATCTGGGTGGACCCGGACCGTCTGGCCGCCTACAAACTCACCATTCAGGATCTGGAAGACGCGCTCAGGCGCTCGAACCTCGAAGTGCCCGCGGGACGCATTGAGAGCCGGCAGCGGGAGTTCAACGTCACGGCGGCGACCGACCTGCAGCGCCCGGGTGAGTTTGCGCAGGTGGTGATCCGGGTTGTCAACGGGCAGCCGATCCGCATCGCGGATGTGGCCCGCGTGCAGCAGGCGCCGGTTGACGAGAGATCCAGCGTCCGGCTCAATGGTCGGGATGCCATCGGTGTGGGGGTGGTGCGCCAGGCCACGGCCAATCCGCTGGAGTTGTCGGCAGGGGTTCGGCAACTCATGGTCAAGGTGCAGCGGGACCTGCCGCAAGGGGTGACCGTGGAGGTGGCCAACGACAACTCGGTGTTCATCGACCGTTCGATCAAGGGGGTTTTCCAGACCATCGTCGAGGCATCGGTGCTGGTGGCTCTGGTCATTTTTGTGTTCCTGCGGACCCTGCGGGCCTCCATCATCCCGCTGCTCACCATTCCAGTGGCCTTGATCGGCGCCTTCGCGCTGATGGCGCTGGCGGGGTTCAGCATCAACACCCTGACCCTGCTGGCTCTGGTGTTGGCCATTGGTCTGGTGGTGGACGACGCGATCGTGATGCTGGAGAACATCTACCGGCATATCGAGGAAGGGATGCCGCCTTTTCAAGCGGCCATCCGGGGCGCGCGTGAAGTCGGGTTCGCCATTGTGGCGATGACCATGACCCTGGTGGCAGTGTACGCCCCGCTGGCTTTCACGCCCGGGCGGACCGGCCGGCTTTTCGTGGAGTTTGCGCTGGCTTTGGCCGGCGCGGTGGTGGTCTCCGGGGTGGTGGCGCTGACCCTCTCACCCATGTTGTCGTCGGTTCTGCTCAGGCACAACCCCAAGCCCTCCTGGTTTGACCGGGGTATGGAGCGGGTTCTGGAAGCGGTGGTGACCGGTTACGGCCGGTTGCTGGGCTGGACACTGCGACATCGATGGGTGGTGTTGCTGGTGATGGTGGGCAGTGGGGTGCTGTCCTGGCAATTGTTTGGCGAGATCAAGCGGGAACTGGCGCCGATCGAGGACCGTGGCGTGATCATTGCCCAGATCAACGGACCGGATGGATCGACCCTGGACTACACCAACCGGTACGCTCAGGTGATCGAGCGGGTGGGTCAGGGTTTTCCGGAGTTCGACCGGGTGTTCGCAACGGTGGGCAATCCGACGGTGGCACAGGGCAACATCTTTTTCCGGGCCACACCCTGGGAGGAGCGCAAACGCACCACGGTCGAGATGGCGCGCGAAATGACGCCGCGCGTTTCCAGCCTCTCGGGGGTGACGGCTTTCCCTGTGACGCCGCCGTCTCTGGGGCAGGGGTTCACGCAGCGGCCCATCAATTACGTGATCATCACCTCGGACAGCTACCAGAACCTCGCGCAGACGGTTCGGGCGTTTCAGGATGAACTGGCCAAGAATCCCGGTTTTGTGCAGGTGGACACGGACCTGCGACTGAACAAGCCGGAGATCAAGCTGGAGGTGGACCGCGAGAGAGCCGCGGACATGGGCGTGGGCGTGGATGCGATCGCCCGTGCCGTAGAGACCATGCTGGGTGGCCGCAAGGTGACCCGGTACAAGCGCGAGGGGGAGCAGTACGATGTGATCGTGCAGACC
>VERU01000396.1 GCA_018882485.1 Rhodoferax sp.
CGCCCCCGGGGCGGTACAGGCGCTGGCGGTCAAGCTGGGGCTGGACCGCCCGCCCCTGGAACGCTACGGCCACTGGATGGGCGGTCTGCTGCGGGGCGACCTGGGTCTGAGCTACGCCTACAGCACACCGGTGCTCGAGCTGGTGACCGAGCGCCTGTGGCTGACGGTGCCGCTGGCGCTGATGGCCATGCTGCTGACCACGGTGCTGGCCCTGGCCGCCGGGGTGTACGCGGCATCGCGGCACAACCAGCTGGGCGACATCGGCATGATGGGGCTGACGCAGGTCGGCATCGCCGTGCCCAACTTCTGGTTTGCGATCCTGCTGATCCTGCTCTTTTCGGTGAAGCTGCAGTGGTTTGCGGCAGGCGGCTTCCCGGGCTGGGAGGACGGCCTGTGGGCGGGTCTGCAGGCGCTGCTGCTGCCGGCGGTGGCACTGGCCGTGGTGCAGGCGGCCATCCTGGCGCGCATCACCCGTTCGGCGGTGCTGGAGGTGATGCGTGAAGACTTTGTGCGGACGGCACGGGCCAAGGGCCTGTCGCGCCGCGCCACCCTGTGGCGACATGTGCTGCGCAACGCGCTGATCCCGGTGGTGACGGTGATGGGGCTGCAGTTCGCCAACCTGCTGGCCGGCACCATCGTGGTGGAGAACGTGTTCTACCTGCCCGGCCTCGGGCGGCTGATCTTCCAGTCGATCTCCAACCGCGACCTGATCGTGGTGCGCAATTGCGTGATGCTGCTCGCGGCGCTGGTGATCGTGGTCAACTTCGTGGTCGATGTGCTGTATGCCGCCATCGATCCCCGCGTCAAGGCCAGCGGACTGTGAACACGGCCGCACTGCCTGCCGCCGCCCCGGCCTCACGGCTGCGCCAGGCCCTGGCACACCGCAGTTTCGCCGCCGGTGCCCTGCTGACCCTGCTGCTGCTGGCGGCGGCGACGCTGTCGCTGGTGTGGACACCCTGGTCGCCCTACGAGGTCGACATGGCGGCCAAGCTCAGGCCGCCCAGCGCCCGGCACTGGCTGGGCACCGATGCGTTTGGCCGCGATGTGGGTTCGCTGCTGCTGGTGGGAGCGCGCAACTCCATCCTGGTGGGGGTGATCGCGGTGAGCATCGGTCTGGTTGCGGGCACCGCGCTCGGCCTGCTGGCCGCGATGCGCCGAGGCTGGGTGGAGGAGCTGATCATGCGGCTGACCGATTTCACGTTTGCCTTTCCGGCCATCCTGTCGGCCATCATGCTGACCGCCGTGTTCGGCGCCGGCATCGTCAACGCCATCATCGCGATCGGCATCTTCAACGTGCCGACCTTTGCCCGCATCACCCGCGCTTCGGCCCATGCCATCGCCTCGCGCGAATACGTGCTGGCCGCCCGAGCCTGTGGCAAGGGCAACTGGCGCATCACCCTGGACCATGTGCTGCCCAACATCCTGTCGGTGCTGATCGTGCAGGCCACCATCCAGTTCGCGCTGGCCATCCTGGCCGAGGCGGCGCTGTCCTACCTCGGGCTGGGCACCCAGCCGCCACAGCCGTCGTGGGGCCGCATGCTGTCGGAGGCGCAGACGCTGATGTTCCAGGCCCCGCTGCTGGCGGTCTTCCCGGGGCTGGCGATCGCGCTGGCCGTGCTCGGGTTGAACCTGCTGGGCGACGGCCTGCGCGACCTGCTGGACCCGCGCCTGGCCCGGAAGCGCTGAATGGCCCTGCTCGAAGTCCAGTCCCTGAGTGTGCGGCTGCAGACGCAGCGAGGCCCGGCCGAGGCCGTGCGCGGCGTCGGGTTTGCGCTCGAGCGCGGTCAGACCCTGGGCCTGATCGGCGAATCCGGCTGCGGCAAGTCCATCACGGCCCTGGCGCTCATGGGCCTGCTGCCCGAAGCTGCAACCGTCGGCGGCAGCATCCGGTTCGACGGGCAGGAGTTGCTGGGCCTGCCCGACGCCGACTGGCGCCGCTTGCGGGGCAACCGGCTGGCCATGGTGTTCCAGGAGCCCATGACCGCGCTGAACCCGCTGCACACGGTGGCGCACCAGGTGGCCGAGCCGCTGCGGCTGCACCAGGGTCTCGACCGGGCGACTGCGCGGGCCCGCGCCATCGGGCTGCTGGAGCGGGTCGGCATCGCCGACGCCCGGCGGCGCGCCGATGCCTACCCTCACCAGTTCTCGGGGGGACAACGTCAGCGCATCACCATCGCCATGGCGCTGGCCTGCGAGCCCGACCTGCTGATTGCCGACGAACCGACCACGGCGCTGGATGTCACGGTGCAGGAGCAGATCCTCGACCTGATCGCCGACCTGGTGCAGGAGCGCGGCATGGCGCTGCTGCTGATCTCGCACGACCTGGGCGTGATCGCGCAGAACGTGCAACGCATGATGGTGATGTACGGTGGCCAGGTGGTCGAGCAAGGCCGCACCGAACAGGTGTTCCAGGACATGGCCCACCCCTACACGCGCGGACTGTTCGGCGCCCGGCCCCGGCTGGGGGGCTCGCGGGGCAGCCGGCTCGACACCATCGAAGGCCAGGTGCCCGAACTGGCGGATCTGCCGCCGGGCTGTGCCTTCAGCGGGCGCTGCCGGTACGCCCTGCCGGCCTGCGCCCGGGAAACCGTGGCCAGCCGGCAGCGCCAGCCCGGTCACGAGGTGCGCTGCCTGCGGCTGGACGAGCTGGCAGGTCTGAGCCCCGGAGTGAACGCAGCATGACGTCCCCGGCCCTGCTGGAACTGCGCGAGGTGACCCGCAGCTACACCCTGCCGCGTGAGACGGTGTGGCGGCCGGGTGCCCAGGTGCGGGCGCTGCAGGGGGTGAGTCTGGCGCTGCAGGCCGGACGCAGCCTGGGCGTGGTGGGCGAATCGGGATCGGGCAAGTCCACACTGGCCCGGCTGGCCATGGCGCTGGAGCCCCCGACCAGCGGCCAGGTGCTGATGCTGGGCCAGGACCTCAACACGCTGGCTCCGGATGCCCTGCGCCAGGCGCGCCGCCACTTCCAGATGGTGTTCCAGGACCCTTACGGCTCGCTGGATCCGCGCCAGACGGTCGAACACATCGTCACCGAACCGCTGCAGGCCCAGGAGCCCGGCGCCAGCCGGCCGCATCGGCTGGCCTGGCGCGAGCAGGCCGGCGCCATGCTGGGCGCGGTGGGTTTGCGCACGCGCGACCTGGACAAGTACCCGCACGAGTTTTCCGGCGGGCAGCGCCAGCGGATCGCGATCGCGCGGGCACTGATCACCCAGCCGCGGCTGATCGTGGCGGATGAGCCGGTCAGCGCGCTCGATGTGTCGGTGCAGGCGCAGGTGCTCAACCTGATGC
>VERU01000397.1 GCA_018882485.1 Rhodoferax sp.
GCCACATGGCGGTGGCGCTGGATCTGCCCCATGTGCAGATCTACAACCACGACACCGCCTGGCGCACGGGGCCGCCGCCCTGGCCAGCACCGGCCAGCCTGCACGGGTCTGCGGCACCGGAGGCGTCGGCGGTGGGCTCGTCCCATCAGTTCAGCCTGCAGGCCTCGCCCACGCCGGACCCCGAAGCCGTCTGGCAGGCCTGGCAGGCGGCCTGGGCCGCCTCGCCGGGACGGGCGTGAGGCGCATGGCCACCCCGGGCAGGTTGTCGGCTGCGGCCCTGTGGCTGTACGGCCTGGCCATGCGCCTGGCCCGCCCGCTGCTGCGTTGCCATCTGAGGCGCCGGGGCGGTCAGGAGCCGCTGTATCTGGAATCCGTGCCCGAGCGATTCGGCCTGTACCTGCGGCCGGCTCCCGAGGGCCCCGGGCCCCGGGTGTGGGTGCATGCGGTCTCGCTCGGCGAAACCCGCACCGCCGCGCTGCTGCTGCCCCATCTGCGGGCACAGTGGCCCGGCATGCGGCTGCTGTTGACCCACGGCACCGCCACCGGTCGCACCGAGGGCCTGCGCCTGCTGCGGGAGGGCGACGTCCAGGCCTGGCTGCCCTGGGACGACCCTCAAGCCGTGACGCGTTTTCTGGATCACTTCCGGCCAGCGCTGGGTCTGCTCATGGAGACCGAGGTCTGGCCTACGCTGGTGGCGCAGTGCCGGCGCCAGCACATTCCCCTGGCCCTGGTCAGCGCCCGCATGAGCCGGCGCTCGCAGCTTCGGGCCCAGCGTTTGCCCTGGCTGTCGCGAGCGGCGTTTGGCGATCTGGCGGCCGTCTGGGCCCAAACACCGGACGACGCGCGCCGGCTGGCGGAGCTGGGGGCGGTATCGCCCCGGGTGTTGGGCAACCTGAAGTTCGACGCCCAACCGGATGCGGCGCAGCTGGCGCAGGGCCGTGCCCTGCGGGCGGCGGCCGGCCGGCCGGTGATTCTGCTGGCCTCCTCCCGTGATCGGGAAGAGGCGGCCCTGCTTCAAATCATTCAGACGTTTTGGGCTTCAAGCCCCGTGGAACAAGGAAAGTCTGCTACAAATTTGGAAGCTGATCAGGCTGCGCCGCAGTGGCTGATCGTACCGCGCCATCCGCAGCGTTTCGATGCCGTGGCCGATCTGCTGCGCGCAGCCGGCCTGCGGGTGGCGCGTCGCAGCGCCGGCGGCGTCTGGCCCCCGCCGGCTGCAGCAGACGGTGCGCCGACGATCTGGCTGGGCGACACCCTGGGTGAGATGGCCCTGTACTACGGTCTGAGCGACGTGGCTTTGCTGGGCGGCAGCTTCGAACCCCTGGGCGGACAGAACCTGATCGAGGCGGCGGCCTGCGCCTGTCCGGTGGTGATGGGTCCGCACACGTTCAATTTCGCGCAGGCGGCTGACGATGCCGAGGCAGCGCAGGCTGCCTGTCGGGTGCCGTCGCTGGAAGCGGCGGTGGCTCTGGCACGGGAACTGCTGGCAGACCGACCGCGACGGGCCGCGATGGCCCACGCCGGCGAGAAATTTACCGCCGCCCATGCCGGGGCCGCCAACCGCGTGGCCGTGGCGGCGGCTGGCCTGCTGTCCGGCGATACCGCCCGAGGGACGGGTCGGCTCCCGCTCAGGGAGCCAGCAGCGCGTTGATGGGTCGCAGGTCTTCGGCGCGCAGCACGCCGCTGGCCTGGCGCAGCTTGAGGTGGCCCACCAGCACGTCGTAGCGGGCCTTGGCCAGCTTGGCCTTGGTGTCGTACAGCTGGCTTTGCGAATTCAGCACGTCGATGTTGATGCGCACGCCCACCTGGTAGCCCAGCTTGTTGGCTTCCAGCGCACTCAGGCTCGACGCCTCCGCAGCTTCCAGCGCCTTGACCTGTCCCAGCCCCGACAGCAGCCCGAAGAAGGCGGCCCGGCTGCCCTGAGCGACCGTGCGCCGCACCGCTTCCAGATCGCTGCGGGCCTTGTCTTCCAGCAACAGGGTTTCCTTGATGCGGTTTTCGACGGCGTAGCCGGTGAACAGCGGCAGGTTGAAGCTCAGGCCGACGCTGGCCGAGGTGGTGCGGTAGGAACTGGCAGACGATGCCGACTCGTTGTTCTGCGTCATGTTCAGGCTGCCGGTCAGGTCCAGCGTGGGCTTGCTGCCGGCCTGTGCCTTGCGGGTCTCCAGCTGCGCCACATCCAGGGCGATGCGGCTTTGCACGATGCCGGGATGCTGCTCATCCGCCTTCTGCACCCAGGCCCCGACGGCATCGGGTTGCACCGGCGGCAGTGCGAGCGGCAGGGCCACGGCCACCGGCACCGCGTTGGTCTTGCCGGTCAGCTGATCGAGCGCGAGCCGCTTGACCTGCAGGTCGTTGCGGCCGGCAATTTCCTGGGCCAGCACCAGGTCGTAGCGGGCCTGCGCCTCGCGTGTGTCGGTGATGGTGGCGGTGCCGACCTCGAAGTTGCGCTTGGCCGACGCCAGCTGCTCGGCCACCGCGGTTTTCTGCGCCAGCACGAAGTCCAGGCTGTCCTGCGAAGCCAGCACGTCGAAATAGGCGCTGCTCACGCGCACGATCAGGTCCTGCTCGGCCGCCAGCAGCTGCTGGGCCACCAGCTCGATCTGGCGCTTGCTCTGGTCGTAGGTGATGCCGTTGGCCGGCCGGTAGAGCGGATGCGAAGCGCTCAGCGTCGCGCTCTCGGTGTCGTAAGCCCCCTGCTTGGTCTTGGCCAGGGTGTTGTCGATCAGGCTCAGCGACGCGGCCGCGTTCAGGTTCACGGTGGGCAGCGTGCCGGCGCGCGCCTGCTCCGACTTGGCCAGCGTGGCGTCGTACTGCAGCCGGACCGACTGGTAGCCGGCGTCGAACGAGCGGGCCGCATCAACCAGCGCCACCAGGTTCTGGGACTGGGCCGGCAGGGCGAGTGCGGCGCCCAGGGCCATCATCAGGGGCAGGAGTCGGGGTGCGTTCATGGATACAGCCTTGATCTGAGCAAGCGGATTGGGGGAGAGGCGGAGCGGGCAACGCCCGGTGGGCGCTCAGTAGCGCGGCACCGTGGGATCGCGTTCGAGCGACCAGGCGTCGATCCCCCCGGCGATGTTGGCAACCTGGGTGAAACCCTGGCGCTCCAGGAAGCTGGCGACCTGCATGCTGCGTCCCCCGTGGTGGCACAGGCAGGCCACGGGGCGGGCGGCATCGAGTTCGCTCAGGCGGGGCGGGATGCTGCCCATGGGCATGCAGCGCAGCTCGAATCCATCGGCCCGGATGCAGGCGGCCTGCACTTCGGCCGGTTCGCGCACATCGAGCA
>VERU01000398.1 GCA_018882485.1 Rhodoferax sp.
CGGCCGTGGCCGGGGTGGAAGCCGCCGTGCACGCCTGGGCCAAGGCCTGGGCGGCCCGTGACATGGCGGGCTACCTGGGCGCCTACGGCAAGAATTTCGATCCCCCGGGAAGCCAGTCGCGCGCGGCCTGGGAGGATGAACGCCGCAAGCGCATCGTCGGCAAGTCCAGCATCAGCGTGAAGCTCGACAGCCTGTCGGTCTCGGTCAACGGCAGCAAGGCCGTGGCACGGTTCCGCCAGGACTACCGGGCCAACGCGCTGTCGGTTTCGAGCCGCAAAACGCTGGAACTCGAGAAAGTCGGCGAACGCTGGCTGATCACCCGGGAATCGACCGGCAATTGAGTCGCACGGCGGCGATGGCATTCCGGTTCAGCCGCACGGCCTGCGTGTCGTGCCTGATCGCCCTGGCGCAGGTGCTGCTGCCGGCAGAGGCGGCGACCCGCTCCAAAAAGGCCCGCTCCACGCCCAAGTCGGGCCTGCGGGCCACCGCACCCGCCGCCGCGGCAGGTCTGGCCACGGTGGCGGCAGGTGCCGCTGCAGCCGGCACGGCCCGCAGCGCCGCCCTGGGCCCGGGGCAGGCCGAAGCGCGGCTCATCGAGGTCTATCAGGCGCTGGCGCGCGGCCACAGCCGCCAGGCGCTGGAGAAGGCCGAGCGGCTGGTGCGCGAGGTGCCCGATTTCCAGCTGGCCCAGCTGGTCTACGGCGACATCCTGGCCACCCGGCAGCGCCCGGTGCGCGCCCTCGGCGACGTCGGGCTGCCCCTGAACCCGGCCGCAGCGGCCACCCTGGCCGAGCTGCGCGCCGAATCGCAGCGCCGCATCGACGCCCTGCTGGAGCGCCCGCCGGCCGGCACGGTGCCCGCCGAAATCATTGCGCTGGCGCCCCGGGTGCGGCATGCGATCGCGGTGGACACCTCGCGCTCCAGGCTGTACCTGTTCGAAAACCGGCCTGGTGGTCTGGCGCTGGCGGCCGACTACTACATCTCGGTCGGGCGCCAGGGGGTGGACAAATCGGTCGAGGGCGATCTGCGCACCCCCCTGGGGGTCTACCATGTGACCAGCAACCTGGATCCGAAGTCCCTGAGCGCCTTTTATGGCGCCGGCGCCCTGCCCATCAACTACCCGAATGTGCTGGACACCCAGCGCGGCAAGACCGGCAGCGGAATCTGGCTGCATGGCACGCCCCCGGGCCAGTTTTCGCGAGCGCCCCAGGCCACCGACGGCTGCGTGGTGCTGACCAACCCCGATCTGCTGGCCCTGATCCGGACCGTGGAGGTGGGCACCACGCCGGTGGTGATCTCGTCGCGGCTGCGGTGGGTCACGCCGCAGGCGGCGCGCGTCGAGGCCAAATCCTTTGAAGTGGCGCTGGAGTCCTGGCGCCAGGTCAAGTCCGAGGGACAACTGGACAAACTGCTCGCCTTCTACAGCGCCGACTTCAACAGCCTGGGGCGCAAGCTGGCCGACTGGACGCCGCAGTTGCGCGGCGAATTGCAAAAGGCCCGGGGCCGGGCGCTCGAACTCAAAGATGTGTCGATGCTGCGCTGGAGCGACACCAGCGATACCATGGTGGTGACCTTTGGCGAGGTGCCCGTGGGCAGCCGCACCGGGACCGTCAAGCGGCAGTACTGGCAACGCCAGGGTCAGAGCTGGAAGATATTTTTCGAGGCCACCATCGCATGATTTCCTCATCGAGACGGGGTTTTACCCTTGCCATTGCTGCATTGTTTGCTATTTTTTCAATAGCGACTCCGGCGCAGGCGGAAGAAGCGCCCCGGGTGCGTTTCAGCACCAGCGCCGGCGAGTTCGTGGTCGAGGTTTACCCGGACAAGGCGCCGCGCACGGTCGAAAACTTCCTGCAGTACGTGCGCGACCGGCACTACGACGGCACGGTGTTCCACCGCGTGATCGAGAACTTCATGATCCAGGGCGGCGGCTTCGACGCCCGCTATGTGGAGCGCAAGACCCGCGCCCCGGTGGCTCACGAAGGCCGCGAGGCACTGTCCCGGGGCGGGCCGCGCAACACGGTGGGCACACTGGCGATGGCCCGCACCAACGATCCGAACTCCGCGACGGCGCAGTTTTTCATCAACGTCAAGGACAACGCCTTTCTCGATCCCACGCCGATACCGCCGGGCGACCCGGTGCCCCGTTTCGAGTACCAGGGCCGGGTCTACGAGAATGTGCCCCGGGCCAATCTGGTCAACGCGCCGCAGCTGTTCGGCTACACCGTGTTCGGCAAGGTCGTCAGCGGCCTGGGCACGGTGATGAAGATCAAGGCCGCCCCCACCGGCCCGGGCGGTCCCTTCCCGTCAGACGTGCCCAAGTCACCCATCCTGATCCAATCCGCAACCCTGGTGAAATAAACCATGAGCCAACCGCAAGTCGAACTCCACATCCACAACTTTGGCGTGATCACGCTGGAACTCGACCAGGAGAAGGCACCGAAATCGGTGGCCAACTTCCTGGCCTATGTGAACCAGGGCCACTACGACAACACGGTCTTCCACCGCGTCATTCCCGGCTTCATGATCCAGGGCGGCGGCATGGAGCCGGGCATGAAACAGAAGGCCACAGCCAAACCCATCGACAACGAGGCGAACAACGGCCTGAAGAACCTGAAGTACACGGTGGCCATGGCCCGCACCGGTGACCCGCACTCGGCCACCTCGCAATTCTTCATCAACGTGGCCGACAACGGCTTCCTCAACCACACCGCCATCTCGGCACAGGGCTGGGGCTATGCGGTGTTCGGCAAGGTGGTGGCGGGCATGGAGGTGGTGGACCGCATCGCCGCCGTGGCCACGGGCCGCAAGGGCTACCACGACGATGTGCCCAACAGCGATGTGCTGATCAGCCGCGCCGTCGCGCTCTGACATGCAGCCCCCGGTGCTGGCGGCCGCGCCGCACTGGCGCCGCATCGATTTCATCTCCGACCTGCACCTGCAGCCCGCCTGCGCGGCCACCGCTCAAGGCTGGCGCGGCTACCTGGCCACGACACCCGCCGACGCCCTGTTCATCCTGGGTGACCTGTTCGAGGTGTGGGTCGGCGACGACCTGATGCAGCACGACAGCCCCGAGGGCCACTTCGCGGCCGATTGCGCCGCCGCGCTGCGGGACGCCGGCCGGCGGCTGGACCTGCACCTGATGCGCGGCAACCGCGACTTCCTGCTGGGCGAGGGCTTTGCACAGGCCAGCGGCACCCGGCTGCTGCCCGACCCGCTGCGGCTCGACCTGGGCCCGCAGCGCTGGCTGCTGACCCACGGCGATGCGCTGTGCCTGGACGATGT
>VERU01000399.1 GCA_018882485.1 Rhodoferax sp.
CGGCCCCGCCCAGCCCAGCCGCGTCGGCCCCGGTATCGATCCCAGCCAGGGTGGCGGCTCGATCAACCGCTCCTGAAACCATAGCTGCAAACCCAGTATCCACGGGGTCTGAAGCCCAAAAACCCCTGAAAATTCCCGAGGGCGGTCTGGCCCCGCTGCTGCCGGCCAACGGCAATCCCCTGGTCGAAACCCGCAACCGACTGGTCACGGAGCTGGCGCTGGGCGCGGCGCAGGCGGCCAAGGTGGACGCCATCTACGCCGAAGCCCGCCCCCGCTTTGCCGGACTGCGCGACCTGCAGCCTGCCGAGCGGGGCAAGGCGCGCGAACGCATCAGCGCCGACATCCGGGCCCGCATTGCCGAGGTGCTCGGCCCCGAGCAGAAGCAGCGCTACGCCGCCCTGCAGGCCCAGGCCGTGAACCGGCCCGTCACACGCGGCCGGCTGTACCTGCTGGGCCCCGACGGCCGGCCAGCGGCTTACACCGTGCGCCTGGGCATATCGGACGGCAGCAGCACCGAACTGCTGGTCAACCCCAATGCCCCGGAGGCGGCGCTGCTGAAGGAGGGCGCTACCGTGATCACCGGCCTGGTCTCGCCCGCCGGCGCCAGCGCGCCGTCCGGCCCGTCGGGCCCGCGTCTGCCGTTCTGATGGATGCCGCGCCTTCTGCCCGGCGGCCGCCGCTGATCGAGGCGCGGGACCTCGTCAAGTCCTACCGCATGGGTGACCAGACGGTGATGGCCCTGCGCGGCGTGTCGCTGCAGATCGCCGAGGGCGAGTTCGTGGCCATCATGGGCGCCTCGGGCTCCGGCAAGTCCACGCTGATGAACATCCTCGGCTGTCTGGACCGCCCGACCGGCGGCAGCTACCGGCTGGCCGGCGAGGCGGTGCAGGACATGACGCCCGATCAGCTGGCGGCCATCCGCAACCGACGCATCGGGTTCGTGTTCCAGCAGTTCAACCTGCTGGCGCGCACCAGCGCCGCCGAAAACGTGGAACTGCCCATGCTCTACGGCGGTGTGCCGGCCGGGCAGCGGCGCAGCCGGGCGCTGGCGGCCCTGCAGCGGGTGGGTCTGGGCGAGCGTGCCGCCCACAACCCCTCGGAGCTGTCGGGCGGGCAGCAGCAGCGGGTGGCGATTGCGCGGGCGCTGGTCAACCAGCCCCAGCTCATCCTGGCCGACGAGCCCACCGGTGCGCTGGACACGCGCACCAGCGAAGACATCATGCGCCTGCTCACCGGGCTCCATGACCAGGGCATCACGGTGGTGATCGTCACCCACGAGGCCGACATCGCGGCCTGGGCGCAGCGACGGCTGGTGTTTCGCGACGGCGCCATCGTCGAGGATGTGCGGCAGACCCCGCAGCGCGGCGCGGGGGCCGGCCCCCGCGAGCCGGCTCCCGAGGGCGCCGCATGAACCTGCTGGTGCCGTTTCGCATCGCGCTGCGGGCCCTGGCGGCCAACACGCTGCGCTCGGTCCTCACCATGCTGGGCATCATCATCGGCGTGGCGGCGGTGATCACCATGATCGCGGTCGGCAGCGGCGCCACCGAGCGGGTGCAGGAACAGATGAAGGGCCTGGGCTCCAACATCATGCTGGTGATCCCCGGCGGGCTCACGCAGGGCGGGGTCCGGCTGGGCGCGCAGACCGGGCAGGCCCTGACCGAGGAGGATGCCACCGCCATCGCCCGCGAGGTGCCCGAAGTGCAGGTGGCCGCGCCGAGCTCGCGCACCGCGGCCCAGGTGGTGGCGGGCAACGCCAACTGGAGCACCTCCATCCTGGGCAGCACCAACGACTACCTGGAGGCCCGCGAGTGGCCGCTGGCCGATGGGCGCGGTTTCGATGCCGCCGACCTGCAAGGTTCGGCCAAGGTGGCCATCATCGGCCAGACGGTGGCGCGCGAACTGTTCGGCGATGCCGATCCGCTGGACCAGGTGATCCGCGTCAAGCGGGTGCCCGTCACCGTGGTGGGCCTGCTCTCGCGCAAGGGCCAGAACGCCATGGGCCAGGATCAGGACGATGTGGTGATCGTGCCCATTTCCACCTACCGCAACCGCATCCAGGGCGGTGCGGCGGGCAAGCTCAAGCGCATCGGCTCCATCAGCGTCAAGGTGCGCGAGGGCCAGAGCATGAAGGTGGCCGAGGAGGGCATCAAGGACCTGTTGCGCCAGCGCTTCAAGGTGCAGCCCGGCGCCGACGATCCGTTTTCGGTGCGCAACCTCACCGAGATCCTGCAGGCGCAGGAAGCCTCCAGCCGCATCATGACGCTGCTGCTGGCCGCCGTGGCCGGCATCAGCCTGATCATCGGCGGCATCGGCATCATGAACATCATGCTGGTGAGCGTGACCGAGCGCACCCGCGAGATCGGTCTGCGCATGGCGCTGGGCGCACGCGGACGAGACATCCTGTCGCAGTTCCTGATCGAGGCGGTGACGCTCTCGCTGATCGGTGGCGCGATCGGGGTGGCCCTGGGCGCGGCGGCCACCTGGGCCACCGGCCGCTTTGCCGGCTGGCAGGTCGCCATGAGTGCGGAATCCATCCTGCTGGCGGTCGGCTTCTCGGCGCTGGTGGGCGTGTTCTTCGGCTTCTACCCGGCGCGCCGCGCGGCCCGGCTGCAGCCCATCGAGGCGCTGCGCCACGAGTAGCGGCGGGATAATCACGCCACCCGGCCGCCAGAACGCCGAACCGAACCCAGGACGCATCCGTGGATATTGCACTGCTGATCAAGGCTGCCCTCATGGGGGTGGTGGAGGGACTGACCGAATTCCTGCCCATCTCCTCCACCGGCCACCTGATCCTGGCCGGCGCCCTGCTGGGCTTCGACGACGAGCGGGCCAAGGTGTTCGACATCGCCATCCAGACCGGCGCCATCCTGGCGGTCATCCTGGTCTACTGGCACAAGATCCGTGACACGGTGGCTGGCCTGGGCAGCCGGCCCGAGGCGCGGCGGCTCACGCTCAACGTGCTGATCGCCTTCCTGCCCGCGGTCGTGCTGGGCCTGCTGGCCGGCAAGGCCATCAAGGCGCACCTGTTCACCCCGGTGGTGGTCGCCAGCACCTTCATCCTGGGCGGCCTGCTCATCCTGTGGGCCGAGCGTCGGCAGACCCGGCGGCCGTCCACCGTGCGGGTGCAGTTGGCCGATGACATGGGGCCGCTGGATGCGCTCAAGGTCGGCCTGGTGCAGTGCCTGGCCATGGTGCCGGGCACCAGCCGCAGCGGCGCCACCATCATCGGCGGCATGCTGCTGGGGATGTCACGGCGGGCCGCGCCCGATTTTTCGTTCTACCTC
>VERU01000015.1 GCA_018882485.1 Rhodoferax sp.
CCACGGCCGGCCGGCGCCGGCCCGGCCACTCGGGGCGGCACGGCCGCTGTGGTCTGGCCTCGGGCGGCAGCGCCCCGGGGAATGCCGGGGGAGCGGCGCTCCTGGCCCTTGAAGGGCAGGCCGCGTGGCGCGGCCGAGCGCACGGCAGCCGGTGTCGGCGTGGCGGGCCGGCTGTCCGTTCCGTCCAGCTTGAACACCGCCACCGTGTCCACCAGTTCCTGAGCCTGGGCACGCAGGCTCGCGGCTGCAGCGGCCATCTGTTCCACCAGGGCTGCGTTTTGCTGGGTGACCTGGTCCATCTGCATCACGGCCTGCCCGACCTGGGCCACCCCGGCGCTCTGTTCCCGGCTGGCCGAGCTGATTTCGCCGACGATGTCGGTTACCTGACGGATTGCCGCGACCACTTCCGCCATGGTGACACCGGCCTGGTCCACCAGCTGGGTGCCATGCGACACCCGCTCGACGCTGGCATGGATCAGGGCCTTGATCTCCTTGGCGGCTTCGGCCGAGCGCCCGGCGAGCGAACGCACTTCGCTGGCGACCACCGCAAAGCCTCGGCCCTGCTCGCCGGCCCGCGCGGCCTCGACCGCCGCGTTCAGGGCCAGGATGTTGGTCTGGAACGCGATGCCGTCGATCACGCCGATGATGTCGGCAATCTTGCGCGATGACTCGTTGATGCCCTTCATGGTTTCCACGACCTGTCCGACCACCTCGCCTCCGCGCACAGCCACCTCGGAGGCGTTGTGCGCGAGCTGGTTGGCCTGGGCAGCGCTGTCGGCGTTTTGCCGGACGGTCGATCCCAGTTGCTCCATGGACGAAGCGGTTTCCTGCAGCGAACTGGCCTGCTGTTCGGTGCGCGATGACAGGTCCTGGTTACCCTGGGCAATTTCCGCGCTGGCCAGGGCCACACTTTCGGCGCTGACCTTGACCGATCGGACGATGGTCGCGATGCTGTTCTGCATCTGGGACATGGCGGTCAGCAGTTGCAGGGTCTCCAGGTTGCCTTCGGGGGTCACCGTCCTGCCGAGCTGGCCCTGGGACAGGTCATCGGCGATGGCCACCGCATGCCGCATGGGTCTCGTGAGCCGGGCGGCCACCCACAGCCCGACCGCCACCAGCACCACCAGCGCCAGCGCCATCATGGCCGCGATCTGGATCATGATGCGGTTGGCGTCCGCGTGGGCCAGGTCGTTGACTTCCCTGACGTGGTCTGCGAACAGCTTGGCCTGCTGTTCCATCTGGGTCTCCAGCACCGAAAACGCCTGCTGCAGCTCGCTGGTTCGCGCCTGGGCTGCTGCACCGTCGGTGGCGGCCAGGCGGGTCAGTTCGGCCGCCTTGGCCAGGTAGGCGGAGACCAGGGGTGTCGTTCGGGCCAGCGCCTCACGGGTCTCTGGGGTATCCGCCAGAGTCTTGAGACCGGACATGGCCGCCTCGAAGCGCTTGCCGTGTTCGCTCAGCCCCTGTTCGGCTTCGGCGATCCGTGTTGCATCCTGCGACAGCGCGCCGAGCAGTGCCAGCAGCACGTCGCCCCGAATGGCGTCGTGCATCATGTCGGCGTCCTGGCTGTATTCCAGCGCCATGCCCATGCGGGTTGATTCGTCCAGGGCATCCGACAGTTTGCTCGCGTTCCAGAGTCCGATACCGCCCACCAGGCCGGCCATCAGCAACCCCAACAGGGCGAGCAACAGAATCTGGGTGCGAAACTTCATGGACAACCTTTTGCGGAGACGGAGGAACACCGGCATACAAGGGCGTCATGACAGCGCACCCGACGGCTGGCAAGACTGATCTTATCGGATCGTTGCCGGCCGTCTGGCAGACGCCGGGTTCAGGGGCCGGGGGAGTTTGCTAAACTGCCCGCATGTTCGTACACCGCATCAGCGCAGCAGGTCTCTCAGACCGGGGAGCCTGGCCTTGGCGGACTTCGTCCTTCTTCACGGCTCGCTGCTGAGCCGCTGCCATTGCGTTGCGGCATCCGGTGCCGCTCCACCCTCGCCCCACCCGGTTCTGGCCTGTGCCCACTGTGGCTTGGGGGTTTAGATCGAAGGACTGTGTACGTGATTTCCGAGCTTGAATTCAAGAGCCTGAGTGCCCAGGGCTACAACCGCATTCCCCTGCTGGCCGAAGCCTTTGCCGATCTGGAGACCCCGCTGTCCCTGTACCTGAAGCTGGCCCACGCCGGGGGCGGCGGCCGGTACAGTTTTCTGCTGGAGTCGGTGGTCGGCGGCGAGCGCTTCGGGCGCTACAGCTTCATCGGCCTGCCTGCCCGTACTTTGCTGCGTGCCAGCGGCTTCGGCGATGCCGTCATGACCGAGGTGGTGACCGACGGCGTGGTCACGGAACGGGTGGGCGGCAACCCCCTGGATTTCATCGAGGCCTACCAGCAGCGGTTCAAGGTGGCGCTGCGACCGGGTCTGCCCCGATTCTGTGGTGGACTGGCGGGTTATTTCGGGTACGACACGGTGCGCCACATCGAGAAAAAGTTGGTGGCCAGCTGCCCACCCGACACCCTGGGCTGTCCGGACATCCTGCTGTTGCAGTGCGAGGAATTGGCGGTCATCGACAACCTGTCGGGCAAGCTGTACCTGATCGTCTACGCCGACCCCAACCAGCCCGAGGCGTACGCCAACGCCAAACGCCGGCTGCGCGAGCTCAAGGAGCAGCTGAAGACCACGGTCAGTGCGCCCCAGGTCCGGCCGACACCGAGTCACCCCGTGGAGCACGAGTTTTCCAAGGCCGACTACCTGGCGGCGGTCGAGCAGGCCCAGCGTCTGATCGAGGCGGGAGATTTCATGCAGGTGCAGGTGGGGCAGCGCCTGAAAAAGCGCTACACCGAGTCGCCGCTGAGCCTGTATCGGGCCCTGCGATCGCTCAATCCCAGCCCCTATCTGTATTACTACCACTTTGGTGACTTCCATGTGGTGGGCTCCAGCCCGGAGATTTTGGTGCGCCAGGAGTCGGCACCACCTGGCGGCCAGGGCAGCGCCAAGGTCACGATACGGCCGCTGGCCGGCACCCGACCCCGGGGGGCCAGTCTGGCGCTGGACCGGGCGGCAGAAGCCGAGCTGCTGGCCGATCCCAAGGAGCGGGCCGAGCATGTGATGCTGATCGACCTGGCCCGCAACGACATCGGGCGCATCGCCGAGACCGGCAGCGTGAAGGTGACCGAAGCCTTTGCCGTCGAGCGCTACAGCCATGTGATGCACATCGTCAGCAACGTGGAGGGCACGCCCCGCACCGGCATGTCGGCCATGGATGTGTTGCGCGCTACCTTTCCCGCCGGCACCCTGTCCGGTGCGCCCAAGGTGCATGCCATGGAACTGATCGATCGCCTCGAGCCCAGCAAACGCGGCCTGTATGGGGGTGCCTGCGGTTACCTCAGTTATGCCGGCGACATGGACGTTGCCATCGCCATCCGTACCGGGATCGTGAAGGACCAGACCTTGTACGTGCAGGCCGCCGCCGGCGTTGTTGCCGATTCCGTTCCCGAACTGGAGTGGCGGGAAACCGAGGCCAAGGCGAGGGCCCTGTTGCGGGCGTCCGAGCTTGTCGAGGAGGGTCTGGAATGAGCCCGCACCGGCCTGACGGGGCGATCGACCGGGCTCCGCATGTGCTGATGATCGACAACTACGACTCGTTCACCTACAACATCGTCCAATACCTGGGCGAACTGGGGGCCGAGGTGCGGGTTGCCCGCAACGACGAGATCACGCTGGCCGACATCGAGGCTTTGCAGGCCAGCGACCGGCTGGACCGCATGGTGATTTCACCAGGGCCCTGTTCCCCGGCTGAGGCGGGCATCTCGGTGCCCGCGATCCGTCATTTCGCAGCGCGTCTGCCGATCCTCGGGGTCTGCCTGGGCCATCAGGCGATCGGTGCGGCCTTTGGCGGCCAGATCGTTCGCGCGCGCCAACTCATGCACGGCAAGACGAGCCTCATCACCACCACCCGCACCGGTGTGTTTGCCGAATTGCCGGAGCGCTTCACGGTCAATCGCTACCATTCGTTGGCGATCGACCGCGACAGCTGCCCGAGCTGCCTGCACATCACGGCGTGGACGGACGACGGCGAGATCATGGGTGTGCGCCACCAGAGCCTGGATGTCGAAGGGGTGCAGTTCCATCCCGAGAGCCTGTTGACCGAACATGGGCACGCGATGCTGGCCCGGTTCCTGGCGCCACGGGTCTGAGCCCCTCGTTTTGCTGCTTATTCAATAGCTAACGATCCTTTGCCCATAAGGAATGGAGACCGAAATGACATCCCATGAAGCCGATGCGGTAGTGAATCTGCGCAGCGATACGGTGACGCGGCCCACGCCCGCCATGCGGGCGGCCATCGCGGCGGCTGAAGTGGGGGACGACGTCTTCGGCGACGATCCGTCCATCAATGCGCTGCAGCGCAAGATGGCCGATCTGCTGGGCTTCGAGGCGGCCTTGTTCGTCACATCCGGCACCCAGAGCAACCTCTGCGCCATCATGTCCCACTGCCAGCGGGGCGACGAGTACCTGGCCGGCCAGATGACGCACTGCTACCGCTGGGAGGCAGGCGGTGCCGCGGTGCTGGGCAGCGTGCAGCCGCAGCCCTTGCCGCATGAGTCGGACGGCACGCTGGCCCTGTCCGAGATCGAGGCGGCCATCAAGCCGGACGACCCGCACTACGCCCGGACCCGGCTGCTGGCCCTGGAGAACACCCTGGGCGGGCGCGTCCTGCCCATGACCTACCTCCAGCAGGCCACCGCGCTGGCACGGGAGCGTGGTCTGGCCCGTCACCTGGATGGGGCCCGGCTGTTCAATGCGGCGGTGTCGCAGGCCCAGGCGCTGGGCACCGATCCCTACCGCGAAGCGCGGCGCATTGCCAGCCTGTTCGATTCGGTCTCGGTCTGCCTGAGCAAGGGACTGGGAGCGCCGGTGGGTTCCCTGCTATGCGGCAGCCACGAGTTCATCGCCCGGGCCTACCGCATCCGCAAAATGCTCGGGGGGGGCTGGCGCCAGGCCGGCCTTCTGGCGGCGGCGGCGTCTCATGCCTTGGATCACCATGTGGCACGGCTCGCTGACGACCATGTTCGTGCGCGGCGCCTGGCCGACGGACTGGCGGGCATCGAGGGTTTGCAGGTCGAGTCTCCCCAGACCAACATCGTGTTCGTCGATCTGACGGGGGCCGCCCGTGAGCGGGCGGCTGGCCTCATTCCCTTCCTGGCCCGCCACGGGGTGCTGCTGACCGGCCTGTACCGGCTGCGTTTTGTCACCCACCTGGACGTCGATGATGCAGGCATCGAGCGCACGGTGGCGGCCATGCGGGCCTACTTCAGCGCCTGAGTTCCGATCCCTGCCGACACCCTGTCCGGAGTCACCATGCCCCATACCATCACCCCACAGGAAGCGCTGTTGCGCACCATCGAGCACCGCGAGATCTTTCACGACGAGATGCTCCATGTGATGCGCATGATCATGAGCGGCGAGATGTCGCCGGTGATGATGGCGGCGCTGATCACCGGTCTGCGGGTCAAGAAAGAGACCATCGGCGAAATCACGGCGGCCGCGCAGGTGATGCGCGAATTTTCGACCAGGGTTGTCGTGGCCGACACCACCCACCTGGTGGACATCGTGGGCACCGGTGGCGATGGATCGCACACGTTCAATATTTCGACCTGTTCCATGTTTGTGGCGGCGGCGGCCGGCGCCAGGGTGAGCAAGCATGGAGGTCGAAGCGTCAGCAGCAAGAGCGGCAGCGCCGATGTGATGGAGTCGCTGGGTGTGCACATCAACCTGCCGCCCGAGGCGATTGCGCGCTGCATCGACCAGGTGGGCGTCGGGTTCATGTTTGCTCCCAATCACCATCCGGCGATGAAGAACGTGGCGCCGATCCGCCGCGAACTGGGCGTGCGGACCGTGTTCAACATACTGGGCCCCCTGACCAATCCGGCCGGTGCCCCCAACATCCTGATGGGCGTGTTCCATCCGGATCTCGTGGGCATCCAGGTGCGGGCCCTGCAGCGGCTGGGCGCCGAGCATGCGCTGGTGGTCTATGGCAAGGACGGTATGGACGAGGTCAGCCTGGGCGCGGCCACCCTGGTGGGTGAGTTGCGCAACGGTGAGATCAGCGAATACGAGATCCACCCGGAGGATTTCGGCATGGTGATGTCGAGCAACCGCGCCTTGAAGGTGGATACGCCACAGGCCTCGCGTGACATGCTGCTGGGCGTGCTGGACGACGAACCCGGCCCGGCGCGCGATATCGTGGTGCTCAACGCGGGCGCCGCCTTGTATGCCGCCAACGTCACCGACACCATCCAGTCGGGGATTGAAAAGGCCCGCGTTGCGATTACCAGTGGTGCAGCCCGGGCCCGGCTCGCACAGCTTGCCGACCTTACCCAGTCATTGAAGCCACCCGGCTGATCAAGTCGGGCCGTGTCCGTTCAGGACACAGGCCAGCCAGCCGGGGTTCAGTAGCGGGTTGTGATGCGAACGTCGGACGCCGAGACCTGAAGCCCTACGCGGCTGCCTACACCCGGCAGGGACTGCAACGGGTCACTGAACACCAGCAGCTCGCCGGCCTCGGTGTCCACCACGCTCTCCATGCGGCTGCCGAGGTAGGCCTGGCGCAGCACGGTTCCTTGTATCAGGCCGGTGCCGGGCTCGCCCAGCTGGATGCGGTGAGGCCGTATCGCCAGCGCGACCGGGCCGTCGGCCGCCTGCGTGTCCGGCAGATCGGTGAGCTCCAGCGCGCCGCATCGCAAACACCGGCGGCCGGCTCGCGTGAACAATTCGGCATCGATCAGGTTGGCGTCGCCGATGAAGTCGGCAATGAATCGGGAGGATGGGCTCTCGTAAAGCTCCCGCGGCCCACCCATGGCGGCGATACGGCCTTTTTCCATCACCACGATGCGGTCCGAAACCGCCAGCGCTTCTTCCTGGTCGTGGGTCACGTAGACCACCGTCAGATGGAGTTCCTGCTGCAGGTCACGGATATCCTGGCGCACCTTGCGCCGCAGCTTGGCGTCGAGGTTGGACAGCGGTTCGTCGAACATCAGCACCGCGGGTTCCAGTACCAGCGAACGGGCCACGGCCACCCGCTGCTGCTGCCCGCCCGACAGCTGCGAGGACAGGCGCGCGCCCAGGTCTTCGATGCCCAGCTGCGCCATCTTGGAGCGCGCCTGCTCGATCGCCTGTGCCTTCTTCATGCCCGAGGCAAGGAGCCCATAGCACACGTTGTCCAGTGCACTCATGTGGGGAAACAGGGCATACGACTGGAACACCAGGCTCACATCGCGCTGGTTGGCCGATACGCCCGTCACATCGCGGCCATTGATCCGGATCTGCCCGGACGAGGCCTGTTCCAGGCCGGCAATCAGTCTCAGCAGCGTGGTTTTGCCGCAGCCCGACGGTCCCAGCAGGGTGACCAGCTCGCCCTGCGCGATGCGCAGATCCAGCGGGTGCAGGGCCACCACCGTCCCGAAACGCTTGACCACCTGGTTGAACTCGACGGCCGGCGTTTCATGGGCGGGTGCAGGATCGGAAGTGGTCATCGTCGGTTCTTCTTGATGAGAGCAGCGTGGGTTCAGGCGCCCGCTACCGGCCGCCGCCCGAGATCGGCCGATCCGACCCAACGCTGGATCAGCAGAACGCTGGTCAGCATGATCAGGATCAGGACCGAGGAATAGGCGATGGCCAGAGCGTACTCGCCCACTTCCACCCGTCCCGCGATGTAGACCGTGGCGAGGTTGTACTTGGCGGTGGCCAGGAAAATCACCGCACTGACCGCTGTGATGGCGTGCGTGAAGCCGAACACCATGCCCGCGATGATGGCCGGACGAAGCAAGGGCAGTACCACCCTCACGAAGGTGCGGGCGGTGTTGGCGCGCAGCGTGGCAGAGGCCTCGTCCAGTGACCGGTCCAGCTGGCTGAGCGCGGCCACGGTGGCCCGAACGCCCACGGGCATGTTGCGAAAGGCCAGACACAGGACGATGATGGCGAACGTGCCGGTGAACTCCAGGGGCGGCACATTGAAGGCCACGATGTAAGCGACCCCCAGCACGGTGCCGGGTACGGCGAAGTTGACGAGGGTCAGAAATTCGAAGCCGCGCCGGCCGCGAAAGGCGTGGCGGCTCACCACATAACCGGCCAACACACCCATGGCGGTCGTGATGGGCGCCGCGACCAGAGCCACGCCCAGCGTGGTGAAGAGGCTGGGCCATGCCGAACCGGAGAAATGCAGGCCTGCTTGGCCCCACTCGAAGCTGAATCCGGTTCCGAAGTGCGCCAGGGTGGGTGTCAGCTCGAAGCGCCCTATGTCCTTGACGAAGCCGCCGACCAGAATGATGCCGTAAGCCACCACGGTCAACACGACCCAGGGCAGCACCAGCGCCAGCGCGCCCCATTTGACGCTGCGGGGCAATTCGGCGGGTATGCCGTTGTCACCCTTGCCCCCGACCGACATGTAAGACGCCTGTCCAAGCCAACGCTGCTGCAGCGCGAACACCCCGATGGTCAGCAACAGCAGCGTGATGGCGAGGATGGCAGCCCGTGAACTGTCGTGCTGGGCCCCGGCAATGGCAAAGAAAATCTTGGTCGACAGCACCTCGAAATTGCCGGACAGCACCAGAGGATTGGCGAAATCGGCCAGACTTTCCACGAAACCCAGCAGAAAGGCGTTGGCAATGGCCGGGCGCACCAGCGGCCAGGTGACCGTCCGGAAGACATGCAGCGAGGAACCGCGCAGCACCTGGCCGGCTTCTTCCAGTGTCGGACTGACCAGACGCAGTGCACCGCTGATCAGCAGGAACGCCAGGGGTGTGAAGCTCAGCACCTGAGCCAGCAGTACACCCGGAAGTCCGTAGATCCAGCGGGAGCGGGGAATGTCGAACGCGCTGCTGAGCAACTGCGTCACGATGCCGGTTCGACCGAACAGTATGCTGATGGCCAGCCCGATAACAAAGGGCGGTGTGACCACGGGCAGGATCGACAGCACCCGCAGCCAGGCCCTGTGCCTTTGGCCGCCGCGCTCGGCCAGCAAGGCCAGCGCGAATCCGAACAGGGTGCTGAACGCGCCGGCCAGCAAGGCCAGCACCAGCGAATTGATGGCCACGCCGCAGCGCACCCCGCCCTTGAGGCAACCCAGGCCCCAGATGTCTTCGCTGAAAAATCGAGCCATGGCATCGGCTGCGACCCATTGGCCCTTGTCATCGATGAACGCAGCCAGCAGCATGCGCCCGATGGGGTAGGCCACGAACATCATCAGCAGCATCGACATCACGCCCACGGTGCCGGCGATCGTGGCATCGCCCTTGAAGGCCCCTCGCCGCGCGGCCCACCAGGCTGCACCCGCCGTCAGCAGGCAGGCCATCCCAACCCAAGCGGATGAGGGGGTCCAGGGGAACAGCAGCAGCCCGGCAACCAGTGGAATCAGCACCAAGCCCCAGCCGTAGAGGCCGGGAGCCGATCCTGCAGCCGTAGAGAGCACTGCCTTACGGGCCGGGGTGGCCGGCGCGGAGGCGCCCGATCGGCTCATGTCACGCGCCGGGGATCACTTGGGCAGTGCGCCAACTTCCTTGTCCCAGCGCGCCAGCAGCCGTGTGCGCTCCGCCGAGGATCCATACTTGGCAAAGTTGTAGTCGATCAACTTGATGTCGGCGAACTTGGGCGCCTGGGCAGGGACGGCGGCATCCTTGTTGGAAGGCAGCTGGTAGGCCTTGGCGTCCACGGCCAGCGCCTGGGCTTCCTTGCTCAGGGCCCAGTCGTACCACTTCTTGGCGTTGGCCATGTTCTTGGCCCCCTTGATGATGCTCATGCTGCCGATCTCGTAACCCGTGCCTTCGCAGGGGGCCACGGTCTTGACGGGCGCACCCGCGATGATGTTGGGCACGGCGTCATGCAGGAAGGTGATGCCTGTGAGCGTTTCGCCGATGGCCACGGCCCGTGCCGGTGCTGCGCCCGACTTGGTGTACTGGTTGACGTTGCGGTGCATGGCCTTGAGGTAGTCGAAGGCCTTGTCTTCCCCCATGATCTGCACCATGGTCGCCAGCATGGTGTAGGAGGTTCCCGACGAATTGGGATTGGCGACCTGGACCTCCCCCTTGTAGTCGGACTTGATCAGGTCGGCCCAGCATTTCGGCTCGGCCAGCTTGCGCTTCTTCAGCTCGTCCGTGTTGTAGCTGTAGCCCAGCGCACCGGCGTAAATGCCCACCGTGCGGAACTTGGCGGCTTCGGCCTGCTTCACCGCCCAGGGGTGCAGGTCGGCCAGTTTGGGTGACTTGTAGACCTCGGTCAGGCCCTCCTCGGCAGCCTGCAGGTGCGGGTCACCCGTACCGCCCCACCAGATGTCGCCGCGGGGGTTGGCGGCCTCAGCCTTGATCTGGGCGTAGGTCTCGCCCGAGCTCTTGCGGGTCATGGCCACCTTGATGCCGGTGGCCTTTTCGAAGGCGTTGACCATCGGGCGGCACCACTCCTCCTGCACATTGCAGTACACCACCAGTTCCCCCTGTTGAGCCTGTGCCGGGCTGGCAGCCAGGGCGACCAGTCCGGCAACCGTGAGTGCCCGGGTCAGTGAGTGAAGATCGAAGGTACGTGGCATGGTGGAGCTCCTGGCAGGTTGTCGTCAAACGGTCATTGATCTGTCATCAATGCCAACAAGGCATCATAAAGTCCTGCGGTGCTGGCAACCAGCAGTCCGCCTGAGTGAATACCCTGATTCGTGAAGAAGGGATTGACGCGACCACCGGCCTCGGACACCAGAAGCACCCCGGCAGCGCAGTCCCAGCCGTTGATGTGCAATTCGGCGTAGCCGTCACAGCGCCCGGCTGCCACGTCTGCCAATCCCAGCGCGCCCGAGCCACGCCGCGTGAAGGCCGCGCCGGCCGTCAGCAGGGCAGCTGCCCGTCCCAGGTACTGCTGTGCCGTGCGCCGTGTAGACCAGCCCAGCTCCACGGTGGCACCTGCCAGACGGTCGGTGGTTCGAGCGGTCAGGCGGCGCCCATCCTGCCAGGCACCTGAACCGGCAGCGGCACTGTAGAGACGGTTCAGCACCGGGTCGAACAGCACGCCCACGGCCGGCTGTCCGGCCTGCAACCAGGCGATCGAGATGCACCAGCGGGGGATGTCGGTCGCGTAGTTGGCGGTTCCGTCGATGGGGTCAACCAGCCAGCAATCACCGTCGGCCTCCACCGCTTCCTGGCCGCCCATTTCCTCTCCGATGACCCGGTCTCCGGGGAAGGCCTGGGCCACTTCCTGCCGGATCAGCCGCTCGACTGCGAGGTCGGCTTGCGTGAGCACGTCGTGCACGCCCTTGGAACTGATCTGCAGGCCAGCCGCTTCGCGCAACGCCAGTTCGCCGCAGCGTCGGGCCAGCGCCTGGGCAAAGTCCAACCGGGTGGCCAGTGCGGAGGGTTGCGGGGCCGGCATCCGGTCTGCGGTGCTGTGTGTCATGTCAAAGACTCGTTTACAGGCGCAATGTGGCGGGCAGGTACTTCGCCATCAGGTCCTCGTAGTAGGGCTTGAGTTCAGCCAGTACCGGCGGTCTGGGGTTCTTGGAATACAGGTCATACGGATTGAACTTTTGTACCCAGGGAAGGTAAGCCTCGTCCTGGGCATCCGTCAGGTGGCGGTACTGGCCCTCACGGTGCCAGGGGTAGAACGAGTGGTAGCGGATCATGTAAAGCCCCGCCTGTGGCAGGCAATCCTTCAGCAGGTGGTACAGGTACTCGTCATGCCCCCAGGACATGTGTACCCGGTCCAGGCCGCAGTGCGGCTGGTAAACCCCCTGTTCCGTGTTGTAGCGGGGATCGGCGCTGTCGGGGTTCGCCGCGAAAAACTCCGGATAGACGATGCGGTCAGAGTGCCGGCAACCCACCGGGAAGGTGTCCCCGACCACCGCCCACTGTGGTTCACCGAACAGGCACAGCACCTTGCCCAGGTCGTGTACGAAGCCGGTCAGCACGAACCAGTCGGGATGCCCGTCCGCCCGGATCGCCTCGGCGGTCTGCAGCAAATGGCTGATCTGCGGCAGATGGATGTCCGGGTCCGACTCGTCGACCAGGGTGTTGAGGTAGTCCAGCGCATCCCAAGGAGACATTTCCCGTTGCTGGAACTGCAGCCATTTCGCCTTTTTGGCCAGTACAAAATCGTAAGTCTGGTGCTGGTGGTTGGCCCGGTAGAACTCGCGAACCCGGTCGATGCCCGGTTGCGCGTAGTCCCGGTAGGCTGCGCGGTCGGCGGCTTGTGCCATCAGGGGAGTGGGAGACAGATCGGTCATGGTGGCTTCCGGCTATACCTGGAGTCGGGCATCGTAGCGGAGCCCGGCGCGGTTTCTGCCAGAATCTCCCAGTCCCACTCCCTAGGGTTTTCCCGCGACCGCCCGGTCCTTGCGTCCATGTCCGATATCCTGCAGCAGATTGTTTCCGTCAAGCGCGACGAGGTGGCCGCGGCGCTCAAACGCCGATCGCTCGCCGAGGTCCGGGCCGACGCCGAATCGCGGGTACTCACCCGCGATTTCGTTGGTGCGCTGAGGGCCAAGGCAGCAGCCGGCCAGCCGGCGGTGATCGCCGAGGTCAAAAAGGCCAGTCCTTCCAAGGGCCTGCTTCGGGCGGAGTTTTTCCCGGCCGATATTGCGCAGGTTTTGGCCGAGCAGGGGGCCGCCTGTCTGTCGGTGCTGACCGACCGCCAGTTTTTTCAGGGGACCATCGACCACCTGAAGCAGGCGCGAGCATCCTGTCACCTGCCGGTGCTGCGCAAGGACTTCATGATCGATGCATACCAGATTTACGAGTCCCGCTCGGTAGGCGCCGACGCGATCCTGCTGATTGCGGCCTGTCTGGACGACACCGAACTGCGCGACCTCGAGGCGGTGGCCCGGAGCCTGGACCTGGCGGTGCTGGTCGAGGTCCACGATGCAGCGGAATTGGAGCGTGCACTTCGGCTCAAGACCCCGCTGATCGGCGTCAATAACCGCAATCTGCGGACCTTCGAGGTCTCCCTGGACACGACCTTGTCGCTTCTTCGCGACATCCCGGCCGACCGCCTGCTGGTGGCCGAGAGCGGCATCCACACCCGGCAGGATGTGCTGCGTCTGGGCGCGGCCGGTGTGCCGGCCTTTTTGGTCGGAGAGGCGCTGATGCGGGCCCCGGATCCGGGCCAGGCCCTTGCCGACCTGTTTTTCCCGTCCTGAGAGCTTGGCCGGCGGCAAAATGCTCCTATTAAGATAGCAAGAAATGCAGGTGCAGAAAGGGCTACAAGGTAATTTTGGCCTTGATTTTTGGTCGGGACAATCGGCTCAAGATGCTGTATCGGTTGGTGACAGGTTGCAGGCGTGGGAGCCATCCCGCTGGGCGGTCGCACCCGATTGGCAGGGTTTGGTCGACGGATTTCTGGACAGTGCCGAGGGACAGGCGCTGGGTTGTTTCCTCGCACATCGGCTGTCCGCAGGGGCGCACATTCAGCCTCCTGAGCCCCTTCGTGCGTTGGCGCTGACGGCTCTGGCGGACACCCGGGTGGTGCTGGTGGGGCAGGATCCCTATCACGGGCCGGGTCAGGCCGAGGGCCTGGCGTTTTCAGTTCGGCCGGGCGTGCCGTTGCCGCCATCCCTTCGAAACATCTTCCGGGAACTCGCCCGCGATCCCGAGCTTGCGACCCGTGGGCCATCGATTCCGCGCGACGGTTCCCTGATGGCCTGGGCGCAGCAGGGTGTGCTGCTGCTCAACACCTGTCTGACCGTGGAGGAAGGGCAGCCGGGCAGCCACGCCGGCAGGGGCTGGGAGGTGCTGACCCACCGGCTGATCGATGCCATTGCCGCCCGCGCCCGGCCAGTCGTCTTCCTGCTTTGGGGCGCCCATGCCCAGTCTCTGAGGCCGGTGATCGCAGCGGGTGATCCGAACGGCCGTCATTTGGTGCTGGTTGCAAACCACCCGTCGCCTTTGTCTGCATCGCGGCCACCCCGTCCGTTCCTGGGATGCGGCCATTTCAGCCAGGCGAATCGCTTTCTGACCTTGCACCACCTGCCCGTGGTGAACTGGTGACGGTGCTGCAAGGATTGCAGATCTGCCGATGTTTCGTGGCATAATTTGCGGTTCACCAAGGAGAGGTGGCCGAGTGGTTAATGGCAGCAGACTGTAAATCTGCCCTCTTGCGAGTACGCTGGTTCGAATCCAGCCCTCTCCACCAGTGCGCGGTATGTGAGCTCGGACGGGCGCCTGAAGCAGAGTCATCGGCTTCATGCGGGAGTAGTTCAATGGTAGAACCCTAGCCTTCCAAGCTAATGACGCGGGTTCGATTCCCGTCTCCCGCTCCATTCCTGCGGCAGGTGGTGAAGGCATGTATCAAACGATCGGGTCGTCCTTGTGGCGACCGGGTCAGGCCCATTTGGCTCAGTGGTAGAG
>VERU01000400.1 GCA_018882485.1 Rhodoferax sp.
ACATTTCGGTGGCGGCACTGGAAGCCAAACTCGAACGGGCTCGTGACCAAGGCAAGCTACCGTTGATCTTGATCCCGGTTGATTTTGCCGGCCAGCCGGCCGATCTGCGGGAAATCCGGCATCTGGCCGATGTCTATGGTTTTGCTGTGCTGGAAGACGCGTCCCACGCCACCGGCGCCTCCTATCTGGGCCTGCCTGTGGGAAGCCGCTGGGCAGACGCCACGGTGTTCAGCTTCCACGCGGTGAAGATCATGACAACCGGCGAAGGTGGCTTGGTGACAACCCACAATGCCGCTCTTGCCAGACGAATGCAGTTGCTGCGTTCGCACGGCATGACGCGCGAGTCCGGCGAAATGGAAAACCCGCCCGAGGGGCCCTGGGTCTACGAACAGCAGTTCCTGGGCTTCAACTACAGGCTCACCGATATCCAGGCGGCGCTTGGCCTTGCCCAGTTGCAGCGGTTGGAGGCGATGCACGCGCGACGGGAGGCACTGGCCTCACGCTACGACCAGTTGTTGGCCGGCTTGCCTCTGCGGCTGCCCGGTCGTTGCGATGACAGGCGTTCAGCCCTGCACTTGTACGTGGTGGAAATTGACGCAGAACGCAGTTCTGTTTGCCGTGCGGAAGTTTTCGAGCTGCTGCGCGCCGCCGGAATCGGTGTGAACGTGCACTACGTTCCGGTGCATACACAGCCCTACTACCGCCGTCTCGGCTTCAAGCCGGGCGACTTTCCATGTGCAGAGCGCTACTACGAACAGGCCCTCACACTGCCGCTGTTCACGGCCATGACAGAGGCTCAGCAGCAGCGTGTGGCGACGGCCCTGGAATCGGCATTGACGGCGCAGCAGTCCGGTTGATCTCGGCACGATCATGGAGTTGGCCCTGGGCACCGTGCAGTTCGGCTTGCGCTACGGTATTGCCGGCGCGGCGGCGCCAGTGCCTCTGGAGGAGGCCAAGGCGATCCTCAGGCGTGCCTCTGAGCTCGGGGTGGGCGTGGTGGATACGGCGGCAGCTTATGGGTGTATTGAAGCGCAGCTTGCCGGGATGATCAGCGGGCTCCCCCTGGCTGTTGTGAGCAAGCTCCCGCCCATGCCCGCAGGGCTGACCGGCATGGAGGTGGCCGACTGGACCGAGCAACACGCGCATCGGGCGGTGAGGCGACTGGGCGCTTCACTCGCGGCCTTGCTGTTCCACCGGGCTGAGGATCTGCTGGACGAAAAGTCTGAAGGCGCTTGGGCTGCCGCGGCCGGTGTGGCACGCGAACACGGATTTGCCCTGGGCGTTTCGGCCTATGGTTCCGCGGACCTTCTGGCCGTGCGCCGGCGACATCCGGTCGCCCTGGCGCAACTGCCCGGCAACGCGTTCGATCGTTCCATGCTTCAGGCAGCCGGACCTGGCTGTACGCTGCATTTGCGCTCAGCATTCCTTCAGGGCCTGCTCCTGATGCCCGAAGCCGTGGCAAGCCAGCGCCTGCCTGCGGCTGGCGCAGCACTGAAACGCTGGCACGCGTGGTGCAGTGAGCATGACCTGTCGCCCTTGGTGGCAGCGCTCGGATGCGCCAAGAGCCTGCCGGCCAGCCATTGTGTCGTTGGCGTCGACAGCCTTTCCCACCTGGAGGAGGTGGCCGCAGCCTGGAATCAAGCCCCGGTGATCAACGCCCCGGAACTGGGCGTCAACGATCCCGACGTCATCGACCCCCGGATCTGGAAGGTGTCGTGCTGATGAATCGATGCGTTGCGCTGATCCAGGCTCGCATGTCGAGCAACCGTTATCCGGGCAAGGTGCTGGAGCCTCTGTGCGACATTCCCATGATTTCATTCATGGTCAACCGGGTTCGGCGCTCGCGCTTGTTGGACGAGGTGGTGGTGGTCACCAGCACCGATTCCACCGACGACCTTCTGGCAGCCCACCTCGAGCGCGAACGTATCGCCTTCTTCCGCGGCGATCTTCACGACGTGCTGCATCGCTATTTCGCAGCAGCGCAGGCCCACGCTGCACAGGAGTACGTACGCCTGACGGGGGACTGTCCGCTGATTGACCCCGAGGTGCTGGACAGCGTGATCTCCCTGCGGCGTTCTGCAGGGGCGGACTACGCCAGCAACATCGATCCGCCCACCTACCCGGACGGCTTGGACTGCGAATGCTTCACGCGCGAAACGCTGCAGCGGGCCCATTCCGCGGCTCGGTCCGGACCGGAGCGGGAACATGTCACGCTGTGGATGCGAAGCCCCGACGCAGCCTTGGTTCGCCTGAACCGGCCAGCCCCCTGCGACGCCTCCATGCTGCGCCTCACGGTGGACTACCCCGATGACCTCGTCGCTGTACGTCGGATTGTTGAACTGTTGGCACCGAACCGGCATTTCGACTTCTTCGACATCCTGCGCGTGGTTGACCAGCACAGCGAGATCACGTCCCTGAACCCGCACGTGCGCAACGAATGGCAGTCCAGGCACCGAGCCGGCTGCACATCAGCCCTGGAGCAAGAATCATGAAGCGCTGTGTCCATTGCGGGTTGCCGGAAACCCATGAGACCATCTCCTTCGACGCCGAAGGCGTGTGCAACATCTGCCGCCAGCAGGAATTCAAGCGCGGCCAGATCGACTGGGCCGCCAACAAGCTGGCGCTGGACGCGCTGATCGAGGAGCACCGCGGCAAGTTCGACTACGACTGCATCGTGCCCTTCAGCGGCGGCAAGGACAGCACCTGGACGCTGTACTACCTGGTCAAGCACTACGGCGTGAAGCCGCTGGTGGTGCGCTTCGACCACGGCTTCCTGCGCCCGAACCTGGAAGAGAACGTCAAGCGCACCATCCGCCGCCTGGGCGTGGACTTCATGTCCTTCACGCCGAAGTGGAACGTGGTGCAGCGCCTGATGCTGCAGTCGTTCCTGGAAAAGGGCGACTTCTGCTGGCACTGCCACACCGGCATCTTCTCCTACCCGATGTGGGTGGCGTTGGAAAAGAAGGTACCGCTCATCTTCTGGGGCGAGCCCTCGGCCGAATACACGGCCTATTTCAGCTACAAGCAACAGGAAGAGGTTGATGAGAAACGTTTCAACCGCTATGTCAACCTGGGCATCAGTGCCGACGACATGTTCGTGCGTCTGGGCGGCACCATGGACCCCCGAGACCTCAAACCCTATTCCTACCCTCCGTTGAAGGATTTGCGGGCCTTGAACTACCGCTCAGTGTGTCTCGGCTCCTACATCCCGTGGGATGCGAAGAGGCAGTCCGAAGTCATCAGCAGCGAATTGGGCTGGCAAGGCGACCTCGTCGAG
>VERU01000401.1 GCA_018882485.1 Rhodoferax sp.
CGGTGTACCACGCTGCGGCCTACAAGCATGTGCCCCTGGTGGAGCACAACCCGGCCGAGGGCCTGCGCAACAACGTCTGGGGCACCCGCGTCTGCGCCGAGGCGGCCTTGCGCGGCGGGGTGGGCCACTTTGTGCTGATCAGCACCGACAAGGCGGTGCGCCCCACCAACATCATGGGAGCGACCAAGCGGCTGGCTGAAATGGTGTTGCAAGCCCTGGCTCACGAGGCAACGGTGATGCAGGTGTCGGTGCCAGCCGAGGACGCCAGGCCGACGGCCCGGCGCACCGTGTTCTCCATGGTGCGTTTTGGCAACGTATTGGGGTCCAGCGGGTCGGTGGTGCCGCTGTTTCGCCGCCAGATCCGCGAAGGCGGGCCCATCACTCTCACCCACCCGGACATCACCCGCTATTTCATGACCATTCCCGAGGCCGCGCAACTGGTGATCCAGGCCGGGGCCATGGGCACGGGCGGTGATGTGTTCGTGCTGGACATGGGGCAGCCGGTCAAGATCATCGATCTGGCGCGCCGCATGGTGGCGCTCTCGGGCCTGACCCTGCGGGATGACGAGCACCCTGACGGCGACATCGACATTCAGGTCATGGGACTGCGGCCGGGAGAAAAGTTGTTCGAAGAATTGTTGATCGGCGACGATCCCCAGGCCACGTCGCATCCCCGCATCATGAAGGCGCAGGAGCGCTGGCTCCCCTGGGCCGAATTGAAGCCGCAACTGGACACCCTGAGCCTGGCCATGGGTGTGAACAATGTGCCGGCGATCCGGGGCCTGTTGCAGCAACTGGTGCAGGGCTACGAACCGCAGGGTGGGGTCGTGGACTGGATTTATCTGGCGCGGGCTCGCCCGCCGGCCGCCTCCGGCAATTGATGCCCAGCGCCACGGCTTGCCCCTGGCCCTTCCCAGCCTGGCCGATCCGCGTTATCGTTGCTGCATGAGCAAGCGCAAGGAACGGTTCTGGGAAGTCGATATCGGCAAGCTGCTGATGCGCTGGTTTGCCGACCTGTCCACCTTCGTGCAGGGCATCGTGCTGTTTTTCCTGCTGTCGCTGCCGGTGGTCATTCCCGCGTTCTGGATGTATCTGGTCTGGATCAGCCGGGGCGGCGAGTAGCCGGTGTCTTGCGCCCGGTCGGGCATGTCTCCTGTCAGCGCTTTGTCAGCAGGCCGGCCGACAGGGCCGTGCCCAGCACGATCACCGCACCGCAGAACAGCATCCACGGGGTCACGCTCTCGCCCAGGAAAAGGGCGCCGTACAGCACCGCGAACACCGGCACCACGAAGGTGACGGACAGCGAACGGGCGGGCCCCACCGTGGCAATCAGCCGGAAGAAGAGGATGTAGGCGAGGCCGGTGCACAGCACCCCGGCGGCCAGCAGCGCCAGCCAGGCGCGCAGGCCGGGTGTCTGCGCCGGCCACAGCCACCAGGTGGGCAGCAACAGGGCCAGCGCCGCGCCGGTCTGGCTGCCGGTGGCCATCACCAGCGGGTCGACCTGGCTCAGATGCCGCTTGGTGTAGCTGGCGGCGATGCCATAGCAGATACAGGCCGCCAGACAGGCCAGAACGGCCCAGCCGGTGACCAGCCCAGAGGCATCGGGCCGGAAACTGGCCTTGCGCCAGGCCAGCAGTGCCACGCCCAGGAAGCCGATGGCCAGGCCTAGCAGCCGGGTTCGGCCCGGGCGGTCGCCCAGCCACAACCAGGCGATCAGTGCGCCGAACAGGGGGACGGTGGCATTCAGGATGGCCGACAGGCCCGTGCTGATGGCCAGCAGCGCGTAGGAAAAGCCGACGAAGGGCAGGCCCGAGTTGATGGTGCCGATGAACAGCACCCTGCGCCAGTGGCGACCCAGTTCGGGCGCCCCGCCGCGCCACAGCAGCAAGGGTAGCAGGAACAGGGCGGCAATGGCCACGCGCATGCCGGCTGTGGGCAGCGCACCAAACTCCTGGTTGGCCAGGCGGGTGAACAGGAAGGAGGAGCCCCAGATGGCGGCCAGCAGCAGGAAGTCGATGAGCCAGCGGCGAGAGGAGGGGGCAGGGGAGGTCAAGGGGGAGAGGCTTTCGGGTCGGGAATTCCGGATCGGGGCGTCGAGCTGGCCGGGATGGGTCGCCCTTCGAGTTGCAGCAGCGCGATCTTGCGATCCAATCCGCCGGCATAGCCAGTCAGTGCGCCCCGGGTGCCCACCACACGGTGGCAGGGCACGATGATACCCAAGGGATTGCGGCCCACGGCCGCGCCGACGGCGCGCGCCGCCCGCGCCTGGCCGAGGTCGGCAGCGAGTTCGCCGTAGCTGCGGGTCTGTCCGTAAGGAATCCGCAGCAGGGCCCGCCAGACGGACTGCTGGAACGGACTGCCCCCTGCCAGGCTCAGCGGCAGCTCGAAGCGCTCGCGGCGGCCGGCCAGGTAGTCGGTCAGCTGGGCCGCCGCCCGGTCGAGCAGGGGATGCCCGGTGGCTTCGGGCCAGTGCCGGGTGTCGGGCTGGTGTCGCTGCCCGTCGAACCACAGGCCCACCAGGCCCGTGGCATCGGCAGCGAGGATGATCGGCCCGAGGGGACTCGCCAGGTGCTGGCAGACGGTGGATGCAGGAAATGTCATGGTCTGCAGGGATTCGCTGAGGGGGTGGGGGACGCCGCGCGCGCCCAGGCGCGCACCACGGCGTAGCTGCGCCAGGGTTGCCAGGCTTGCGCGGCGATGCGGGTTGCTTCGTCTGCCGACGACTGCGTGGCTTTCTGCAGGAGCAGGGCGGCGCGGCCGTTCCCGTTTTCCTGCACGACCTCTCTGCTCTTGGCGCGCAGGGCCGATGGTCCCTGCACCTTCAGGTCGACAATGGTGCATCCGGTGACGCCGGTGAGGAGAACTGTGGCCAGCGAACGAACAGCGGTGCGCTTGATGCGAAGTTGAGCGGTCATGCGACCTGCAACCTAACGGGTCGGCCGTCAATGGGAAGCTATCCTGCCGGCGTCCGTGCGTCTTGTCCGTTCGACGCTAACGGTCAATCTCGCGCTGGAAGATGGACCGCCAGTGATCCAGGCGTTCCGCGATGCGTTTTTCTTCGCCGCGGTCGGAAGGTTGGTAAAAGACGCGACCTTCCGGAAGATAGGCTTGCGGGACGAAAGCGTCTGGAAAGTCGTGCGAGTATCGGTAGCCCGGGGCGGCCTCCGTTTCCCCCGAAGTTTTGGGATGTTTGTCGCGCAAGTGTTCGGGGACGGCGAGAGTCCGGCCTTTTTCCAGATCGGACTTCGCGGCGAGAAGGCCCTTGTAGGC
>VERU01000402.1 GCA_018882485.1 Rhodoferax sp.
GTAGTAGCGCTGGCAGGCCTCGGCCGTGGGCTCGGGCGTCTGCACGGCCGCGTCGAGCATGTCTTCGATGACCTGCTGCTGTTCGGCGCTCAGGGTCGGTGCCAGCTCGCCAGCCACGTCGGCCAACAGGCTCTGGCGCACGGCTTCCTGCCGCAGCACCTCGCCCCAGGCGCGTTCGCGCACCGTCTCCAGGTCTTCGCCCGGGCCGATGTGCAGGCGCCGGCCGTTGATGCGCACTTCGGGCACAGCGGCCGCTGCGGGCCGCATGTCAATGGCGGCCGAGCTGCAGCCGCAGCTGCCGGTGCCGCAGCCACCGGCAGACTGGGCTTGGTCAAGCACTTGTTCCATATTGCGCTCCTCAGCGGCCACGGTTGGTCAGACCCAGGCGGCGACTGCGCACCACCTGGTAGGGGCGCACCACATAGGCAAGCGTGCCAAACCCGCTCCACACATGCACCAGGCGGCTGAAGGGAAAGAGCAGGAAGATGGTCATGCCCAGCACCAGATGCACCAGATAGGGCCAGTCGAGCCCGGCAATGTGGCCAGCATCAGGCTGGAAGGTGACGATGCCCTGCGCCCAAGCCGAGAGCTTGAGCATGACCGAGCCGTCGGTGTGGCCCAGCGAGAACGGCAGCGTGACCAGGCCCAGCACCAGCTGCACCCAGAGGATGACCAGGATCATCAGGTCGGTGCGGTGGCTGGTCAGGCGGATGCGCGGATCGAAGATGCGGCGGTGCAGCAGCAGCGTCAGGCCGATGAAGCAGAAGAAACCCGCCACGCCACCGGCGATGATGGCCAGCAGCTGTTTTTGCGCCGGGGTGATGAAGGGCTCGTAGACCCAGTGCGGTGTGAGCAACCCCACGCTGTGCCCGAAGAACAGGAACAGGATGCCGGCGTGGAACAGGTTGCTGCCCCATTTGAGCTGGCCTTTGCGCAAGAGCTGCGAGGAATCGCTCTTCCAGGTGTACTGGTCGCGGTCAAAGCGCGCGAGACTGCCCATGAGGAACACCGACAGGCAGATGTAGGGGTAGACGCTGAACAGGAAATGGTGGAGGACGTTCATGGTTGGACTCCATGGGAAGAAGCATTCGAGGAGGCGTTCCTGACGATGCGAACGGGTTGCACTTGACCGGGACGGGACTGGCCTTCGGTGGAACAACCGCCAAAGACTTCGGGCTCGGCCCAGGACTCGTCCATGGGCGGCTCGGCCGGTACCGGCACGGCTTCGGCCTTTTCACCGGCGAGTTCGAGCACGGCGGCCAGCACGCTGGCGTAAGGGCTCTCGCGTTGGAGCAGGGCGCTGAAGATTTTGCGAACGATGTGCGCGATTTCGGCCAGGAACTCGCGGGCCTGCTGCGGCGGCTGGGTGGAGGCGAACTCCAGCAGTACCGGCAGGTGGTCGGGCAGTTCCTCGGGGCCGAGGTACAGGCCTGCCTGCTCGTAGGTCTGGATCAGGTCGATCATGGCGGGGCCACGGTCGCGCGAGTCGCCGTGCACATGCTCGAACAGGTGCAACGCGGTGCTGCGGCCCCGATCGAACAGTTCAACATAGTCGGACTCGGTCTGCAGTGCGTCCTGCAACTGCAAGCGCCGGATCAGCGCCTGCAGCTCGTCCTGGCGGTGGCCGGGCACCGCAGCTTCGAGCTGCAGGGCATCGGCCAGCTCGCCCAGGTGGGCGCGCAGTTCGGCGTCGGGGTAGCGCAGCAGGTGCGCCAGCACCCGCAGGGTCAGGCGCATGGTGGGGGCTTGGGTCTTGAACATGGTCAGGCCTCCACCTTGATCGGGATGGTGCGTTTCTTCTCGCTGCCAAACAGGCTGGTCTCGGTCACGCCTTCGGAACAACCGTTGCCGAAGCTGAAGCCACAACCGCCGCGCACATTGAAGGCGTTTTCGGCGTATTCGCGGTGCGTGGTCGGGATCACGAAACGGTCTTCGTAGTTGGCGATCGCCATGGTGCGGTACATGTCTTCGACCTGCGCAGGAGTCAGCTGCACCTGGTCGAGCACATGGTGGTTGACCACGCCGTCCACATGCTTGCCGCGCTGCCAGGCGCGCATGGCCAGCATGCGTTCCAGGGCATTGGCCACCGGCATGGTGTCACCGGCGGTGAGCAGGTTGGCCAGGTACTTGAGCGGGATGCGCAGCTGGCTCACGTCCGGGATCTCGCCATTGACACCGATCTGGCCGGCGTTGGCCGCGGCCGTGATGGGCGAAAGCGGCGGCACGTACCAGACCATGGGCAGCGTGCGGTACTCGGGGTGCAGCGGCAGCGCCACCTTCCAGTCCACGGCCATCTTATAGACCGGGCTGTTCTTGGCCGCTTCGAGCCAGGCGTCGGGGATGCCGTCCAGACGGGCCTGCTCGATCACCTTGGGGTCGTGCGGGTCCAGGAAGATGTCGAGCTGGGCCTTGTACAGGTCGGTCTCGTTCGTCACGCTGGCGGCCTCGGCAATGCGGTCGGCGTCGTACAGCAGCACGCCCAGGTAGCGGATGCGACCGACGCAGGTTTCGCTGCAGACGGTGGGCTGACCGGCTTCGATGCGCGGGTAGCAGAAGATGCACTTCTCGGCCTTGCCGCTCTTCCAGTTGTAGTAAATCTTCTTGTAGGGGCAGCCACTCACGCACATGCGCCAGCCGCGGCACTTGTCCTGGTCGATCAGCACGATGCCGTCTTCCTCGCGCTTGTAGATCGAGCCCGAGGGGCAGGACGCCACGCAGGCCGGGTTCAGGCAGTGCTCGCACAGGCGCGGCAGGTACATCATGAAGGTGTTCTCAAACTCACCCACCATGGCCTTTTGAGCGGCTTCGAAACCGTCGAAGTTCGGGTCCTTGCTGCGGCGCGAGAACTCGCCGCCCAGGATTTCTTCCCAGTTCGGTCCCCATTCGATTTTTTCCATGCGCTGGCCGGTGATCAGCGAACGCGGGCGCGCGGTGGGCGCGTGCTGCATCTCGGGCGCCGACTGCAGGTGGTCGTAGTCGAAGGTGAAGGGCTCGTAGTAGTCGTCGATTTGCGGCAGGTTGGGGTTGGCGAAGATCTTCATCAGCAAAGACCACTTGCCGCCCTGTTTGGGGACGATGGAGCCGTCGGGTTTGCGCACCCAGCCGCCCTTCCACTTGTCCTGGTTTTCCCATTCCTTGGGGTAACCGATGCCGGGCTTGGATTCGACGTTGTTGAACCAGGCGTATTCCACACCCGGGCGGCTGGTCCAGACGTTCTTGCAGGTTACCGAGCAGGTGTGGCAGCCGATGCATTTGTCCAGGTTGAGGAC
>VERU01000403.1 GCA_018882485.1 Rhodoferax sp.
CCGACAGCCCCCCGAATGCGGGCGACCGGCCCACCTCGATGCGCCCGCCGCTGGCCTGCGCGATGCGGCGCACGATGGACCAGCCCAGGCCGCTGCCCGGCTCGCCGGCGGGGGCGGCCCGGAAAAAGCGCTCACCCAGGCGCCGGGCCTGCTCGGGCGCCAGGCCGGGTCCGCTGTCCTCGATCTGCAGGCGCACGCCGCCCTGCGTCGCATGCACCCGCATGGCGATGCGGGCCCCTGCCGGGCTGTAGCGCAGGGCGTTGTCCAGCAGGTTGCGCAGCAGCATGGCCAGCAGCGGTTCTGCCACCCCGACGGGACAGGGCGCCCCGGCCTCCAGGCTGAGGTCCTGCTCGCGCTCGATCGCCACCGGTGCCAGCTCGGCGGCCACCCGTTGCGCCAGTGCGGCCAGGTCGGTGCGCACGGCTGCAGGCTGCGATGGGTCGCTGGCGGTTGGCCCCGGGTCGGCTTCCAGACGGGCCAGCTGCAGCAGCTGGTCGACCAGCCGTGCGGCCCGGTCGCAGCCGGCCAGCACCGAGCGCAGGGCGTGGGTCTGCGCGTCGGGGTCGCCGACGGCGGCCCGCGCCACCTGGGCCTGCGCCCGGATTGCCGCAATCGGCGTGCGCAGCTCGTGGGCCGCGTCGGCCGTGAAGCGCCGTTCGGTCTCGACCATCCGCGCGATGCGTTCGAACAGGCTGTTGAGCGCCTGCACCACGGGTTGCAGCTCGCTGGGCAGCCGCTCCAGCGGCAGGGCCTGCAGGGCGGTCGGCTCGCGCCGCGTCAGTTGCAGCCGCAGGCGCTGCAGCGGCTGCAGTTCGCGCCGCACCGTCCACCAGATCACGACGCCCAGCAGCGGCAGCGCAAACAGCAGCGGCCCGAGCATGCCGCGCAGCACGGCCAGCAGGATCTCGTTGCGGGAGCGGCTGCGTTCGGCCACGAACACCAGCACATCGCGTTCGGCGCCCTGCGCTGCAAACACCCGCCAGGCGCCGCTGTCCGGGTCGTCCACCCGCGAAAAGCCCCTCGTGACCGCCGACATCGGCCGGGTGCCGGCGTTGGCCGAGCGCAGGGTCAGGCGGCCCTCGTGGAACACCTGGAAGGCCACCCCCGATGCGTAACGGTGCAGCATGGGGGCATCGGCCACCCCGTCCTCGCGCGGCTCTTCGCTGCCGGTCTGCTGCACCACCAGCAGCGCGGCGGCCTGAGCCAGGTGGCTGTCCAGCAGTTCGTCCACTTCGTGCCGGGCATCCCACAGGGTGATGCCGGCGGCCAGCAGCCACACGCAGCCCAGCAGGGCCACCAGCCGGGTCAGCAAGCGGGCCTGCAGCGAGGTCCGGGCCGAAGGCGTCCCGGGCCGTGGTCCCGGCGGATTCATGGGTCGGCCTTCGGCGTGCGCGCGATGGCGTAGCCGACGCCGCGCAGCGTGCGGATCAGCTCCGGGTAGAGCTTGCGCCGCAGGTGGTGGATGTGCACCTCCACCGCGTTGCTGTCCACCTCGTGGCCCCAGCTGTAGAGCTGCTGCTCCAGCTGCTCGCGCGACAGAACCCGCCCGGCGCTCAGCATCAGGGCCTGCAGCAGATCGAACTCGCGGGTGGACAGCGGCACCGGCTGGCCCCGCAGGCGGACGCGGCGTCGCGCCGGATCGAGTTCGACCTCGCCGCAGCGCAGGGCCGGCTCCGGCTGCCCGTGGGCCCGCCGCACCAGCGAGCGCAGCCGCGCTGCAAGTTCCTCGAGATCGACCGGTTTGACGACGTAATCGTCCGCTCCCAGGTCCAGTCCGCGGATGCGCTCGGGCACCGCATCACGCGCCGTCAGGACCAGGATGGGCGTGGCCACCCGGCGCTGGCGCAGTGCCTGCAGCACGGCCAGACCGTCCTTGCCGGGCAGTCCCAGGTCCAGCACCGCCGCCGTGTGCTCGCCGCTGGCGATTTCCCGTTCGGCGGCCAGGCCGTCGCGCACCCAGTCGACCTGGAAACCCAGCTGGCGCAGGCCGGCCTGCAGGCCGTCGCCCAGCAGCGGGTCGTCTTCAGCCAGCAGGATGCGCATGATGGGGGCAGAGGGCAGGGTGGGGTGGGATGGGGTCTGCGCCCGGCCGGTGCGAGCGGCCGGGTGGGCGGCGTGGTGCTCAGTCGTCGTCGTCCCGTCCGGGGTATTGTGCCGTTGCGCCGGAGGCGGATGCAGCCCCGGCGGCGGGTGCGCTGCGGTACTGCAGCGCCCAGAAGGCCAGCACCGCCGCCAGCATCAGCACTGCCAGGGTGCCCCAGGCGCGGCGCACCGCGTCGCCGGGAGGGCCGTATTTGCGGCCGGTCACCATGGCGCGTGCCAGGTTCTCGTGGTGCAACCGGCTGGCCAGCACCACGCCGGCCACATGCACGCCGGCCAGCAGCAGCATCAGGTTGCCGGCGGCTTCGTGCACGTCTTCCAGCCATTCGCCACCGAGTTCGTTGTACTGGGCCCATCCGCTGGCCACCAGCACCCCGCTCATGCCCAGCAGCAGCACGATGGCCAGCGCGCCGGCCGGGTTGTGGCCGGTGTGGTGCTCCGGCCGCCCCCGCCACAGGCTGCGCAGGTAGCGGCCGATGGCGGCCGGTCCGCGCACGAAGCTGGCAAAGCGGGCATGCCGGGTGCCCAGCAGGCCCCAGACCAGCCGGAACGCCACCAGACCGCCCAGCGTGTAGCCCAGCGTCACATGCAGCAAACGCCACCGTTCGGATTCGGCGCTCAGCCAGGCGCCGGCAAAGCACAGCACCATCAGCCAGTGGAACACCCGCACCGGTGCATCCCAGACCAGGATGCGCGGGCGGGCGGACGCCGACGCCGGGGTGGCAGGCTCAGGAGGAAACGGTGTCATCGGGGTCGTCCTTTCCGGATGTTGTGGGAAGGTTTCATTTGGGGATGCGGATCTCGCGTTCATCGAAGCGCCCCTGGTCGGCCCGCGTGTGGCAGGCGGCGCAGTTGGCGGGGCTGCCCACGGCGGCCCGCTTCCACACATCGGCAGGCACCTCGTGTCCGCCGTGCTGGCGCACAAACCAGGCCGAGCGGGTGATGCGGTCCTGGGGCGGCGGCTCGCTGACGCGCCGGTAGCTGCCTGCGTTCTGCGTCAGCCAGCGGGTGAGGTCGCGCACACTGGCCGCGTCCAGGGAGGCGTCGGTGCCGAAATGGCGGTCCAGCGATCCCATCAGGCGCTGCCAGGAGGCGGCTGGCAACAGGGCCGGCGGGTAGGCGATGTGGCAGGCCGCGCACTCCTGCTGGTAGCGCGGCAGTGCCGACG
>VERU01000404.1 GCA_018882485.1 Rhodoferax sp.
TGCCCACACCGAGTGCAGCGATGCTGGCACCGGCGATCAGACCGGCAGGGCCGAGCTTGCCCAGTACCGAACCCAGCATGCCGAGCCGGTCGGTGGCGGCCTGCAGTTGGAACTTGGCATCGTTGGCGGCACTGGACAGGAGCTTCAGGCCACCGGACGCTGGGGTTGCTGCCGCCTCGATTTTTTTGAGCGAGCGCTCTCCCTTCTCGCCGATCTCGGACAGCTCGGCCTTGACCTTGCCGCCGTCGACCACGGACAGGCGGATGGAGAGGTTGCGTTCAGCCATGGACTCAGGACGTAAAAATGTAGGGATCAGGGTGCGTCAAAGTCACACGGTTGACAGGGGGCGACTGATCGGATATCTTTGAGATATTTTTTGGGAAAAATCAACATGACCGCCACTGCCGCTCAAATTGCCTTTCGCTACCGTCCACAGGACAGCGCAACAGGGGTGACACGCACGACCGCGAAGCGTTTGGCGGAAGTCCTGGGCGTGGATGAGACACAAGTCATTCATCTGGCCCTGCATGAGCTCGCCACAAAAGTGCTGCCTCAATACGAAGCTGACGAGGGCGCGCTGACCAAAGCCCAGCTCAGCCAGATCAAAAAGTCAGCACCCAAGGCCAAAGGCGGCACGGTGCGCAGCAGTCTCTTTGAAATGGAACGCGCCTGATGCGCTGGTGGCCGGAACCCATCGCAGGTGAAATCGTCTGGTGCCATTTCCCCGACAACGTCCATCCGAAACCGAAGGCTCGACCCGGACTTGTCGTGGCAACCAAGGAAGATGACGAAGGAATGACCTTCGTGAGCGTGGCGTACGGCACCAGCCAAAAGACCAATCGGCTCTACCGTGGTGAATTCCGCATCACCAAGGGCGAGCACCCTGCCGCCTACACCAGCGCTGGCCTCAGTTACGACACCAAATTTGACTTGAGCAAAACACTGGAACTGCCATATAACGACGACTACTTTTCCGTACCACCTCATGCCCCGCATGGACAGAATCCAAAGTTGGGCACGCTGCACCCGAGCATGGTCCGGATCGCAGCCGCTGCTTTTAAATCCACCCGCGAATAGACACCATGAGCAAAGGCACTGACACCGCGTGGGCCAAGGAATTCGCTGACTTTGTCTCGGCCTACAACGCCACGATTGAAGCGGAGGGGCTTCCTTTATCGGAATGGCAATCGACTACGACCGACAACCGAGCAGATGCGAAATTGCCGACCCCTTTGGCTTCTGCGTTGATCAATGCGCCACACGGCGAAACGCTGGTGCTGGATCGCTCTCAAGATGCCATTCGAGAAATTGACCTTTGACTGTGCGCTACCTACCCGGTAGTCAGCAAACACCCTTACTCATCTTCTTGCCACGTGTTCATCAGACCCGCCTCGACGGCCGGAAACAAATCGATGGCCGTGGCTTTGTCCAGCCCCGTGCTCTCGCAGGCCAGTATCCAGGCGTTCAGATCCAGCCCGACCACCCGACCTTGCGCCATGCGCAACTGGCTGGCACAGATGTCAATCGCGCTGGCCGCTTGCCAGCCCTCCAGGCTCTCGGGTGCGTTCATGGTGTACGGGCACTCGGGGCATGGCGCGGGACAGGCGCTGCAGTAGCTCGGCCCGCCACCGAAGTGCCACGCGGTGCGACCCTTCAGGCGTTTTTTTCCGAATCCAGGGCGTAGAGGCCGGCGAGGTATTCACGCTCGAAGGCATCGGCCAGCAGCCAGCGCTCCATGAGCGCAGCCACGCCCTCGGGGGTGACGGCAGCGGGTTTGCCTTTGTCGTCGGCGACACCTTCCCAAGCGAGCACGGCCAGCTTCGCCAGTTCGGTGATGAGGGTGGCAGTGCGCTCGCCGGCCGCAGCGGTGTCGGTGCCAGCCACTTTGGATGCAGCATGGCGGGCAGCCATGACGAGCGCCGTGGTGGCCGGCCGGACCTGCAGGCGCACGCCAGCGGCCAGCGTGATCCAGTGCGGCTCACGCGGAAGATTGAGTTTGATCATGAGAAACCTCGGAGAAATCAGTAGGAGGCGACGTCGTTCACCAGTTCGACGGTGAACATGCGCGCCACACTCGTGGCCTTGGCGGCTTGCCACTCGAAGGTGGCCTGGATGCCGCCGGGGCCGGAAATGGACAGCTTCGGCTTGGGCAGGTAGACCTCGTGCGCGATGAATGTCAGGCGCCGATCGGCGTCGATGGCGTAGCCGAAGGTCAGCTCCAGCGGAGTGTTGTTCGTGGCGGCATCGATCAGCGTCGTGTCGGCAAAGCGCACTTCCAGATTGCCGGTGAGGCTGGCCACCGTCGGATCCGCGCCGTCGATCTTGCCATCCGAGCGGATGGTCTCGATGCGTTCCAGGTTGTTGGAGTAGGTCAGCTGGGCAGAAACCACATTGCCCAGCGCCTGGCCGTCGCGCAGGATTTGGCCCTGGAACTGGTTGAAGCGCTGCAGTTCCCGAGTGCTCGGGGTGGCATTCAGCGTGGCTGATCGCCGCACTTCGCTCTGCGCGATCAGCCCGACCGTGGCATTCGCTGCGCCGGAGCGGGCGAAACCCACCTGCAGACTGTTGACCATGACGCCCGAGGCGACGAACCAGGTCGGGATATCGGGCAGACCGGTTTCCAGCGTCAAGCTGGGCAGGCTCGGTTTGCCGGAGCCGAAAGTGTGGGTCACCACCCCAGTGCCCACTGATGTGGGATCGCCCAGCAGAGCCTTGAGCCACAGGCCGATGTGCCGCACATCCAGCGGCACGACCATGTCGCCTTCGACCTTGATCACATCGCGGATCGGCGCGCTGGGGTCACGCCCCAGGCCAATCAGATCGTTGGCGATCAGCCCCTGCTCGGAGCCGAGTGAGGTGGATACAAAGGGCAGCTGCCAGTAGCCATCTACCGGGGTGCTGCCGTACGTGGATTCGAACGCGGCCAACAGGCTGGCGTTCGCGCCATAGGCACGGGCCATAGTTTTCTCCTTGAAGGTGGGGTTCAGTTCAGCGGGCTACTGCTGCTGTAGTGCAGGACCACGGGCAGCAAGCAGGCCTTGATGCCGTTGCTGCCGTCGGGGGCCAGTTCGTCGAATTTGGGTGCACCGATCTCGGCGTACTCAATGACGCCACCCAACGTGCGGTCGGCTTCGATCAGGCCAGCCAACTCGGAAAGCAAGCCATCCATGCGGGCATGGCGTGCAGCGGCATCCGCATCGGCCACGAACAGTTCGATCGCTACCTGGTGTTGCCAGTGGTAGGTCAATGGTGAGAGCGACA
>VERU01000405.1 GCA_018882485.1 Rhodoferax sp.
ATCGTCGAGGGCGCCGCGGGCGTCACCGAGATGGCGCTGGACGCGTTCTGAGCCCGCACTGACCCGCCCGGGGCGCATGTCGCTCCGGTGATAGTGACCGGCCAGTCAGCAAACGCACACTGGCCCGCGTTTTCCACACGATCCTGGAGCCACCCGTGCCCTTGCCGCCCGTTCTGTCCAACCTGCCGCTGCCGATCATCGGCTCGCCGCTGTTCATCATCAGCACGCCCAAGCTGGTCATCGCCCAGTGCACCGCCGGCGTGGTGGGCTCGATGCCGGCGCTGAACGCCCGGCCCGCGTCGCAGGTCGACGAGTGGCTGCACGAGATCACCGAGGGCCTGGCGGCCTGGAACAAGGCCAACCCCGACAAGCCCGCCGCGCCGTATGCGATCAACCAGATCGTGCACAAGAGCAATGACCGGCTCGACCACGACATGGAAGCCTGCGCGAAGTGGAAGGTGCCGATCATCATCACCAGCCTGGGCGCGCGGGTCGACATCAACGAGGCGGTGCATGCCTGGGGCGGCGTGGTGCTGCACGACATCATCAACAACTTCTTCGCCCGCAAGGCGATCGAGAAGGGCGCCGACGGCCTGATCGCGGTGGCAGCGGGCGCGGGCGGACACGCCGGCACGAAGAGCCCGTTCGCGCTGATCCAGGAGATCCGCCAGTGGTTCGACGGCCCGCTGGCGCTGTCGGGCAGCATCGCCAGCGGCGATGCGGTGCTGGCCGCGCAGGCCATGGGCGCCGACTTCGCCTACATCGGCTCGGCCTTCATCGCGACCGAGGAGGCCCGTGCCGCCGAGGGCTACAAGCAGATGATCGTCGACAGCAACTCCGACGACATCGTCTACAGCAACCTGTTCACCGGCGTGCACGGCAACTACCTGGCGCCCAGCATTCGCGCCGCTGGCCTGGATCCGGCCAATCTGCCTCAGAGCGACCCGAGCAAGATGAACTTCGGCGGCGACAAGGCCAAGGCCTGGAAGGACATCTGGGGCTGCGGCCAGGGCATCGGCGCCGTCACCCAGGTGCAGGGAGCGGCCGACTTCGTGGCCCAGCTCAAGCGCGAATACGCCGCCGCGCGGCAGCGCCTCGCCGGACTGCCCCTGCCAGCCTGAGCGGTCGCCATCCCCGGGCGGCGCATCAGCCGCCGCCCTGTCGGGCCGTCTGCGCACGTTCCCACTGGCGCTGGCGGCTCCGCGCCGCTGCCTTCTGGCGATCGGAGGTGTGGTCGTGGCAGCGCGGACAGCTGACGCCGGGCTCGTAGTGCACCGACTGCTCGGCGCCCGCCGGCAGCGGCATGCGGCAGGCCCGGCACAACCGGTGCGGGCCCGGTAGCAGTCCGGGACCGACCGACACCCGCTCGTCGAAGACAAAGCACTGTCCTCGCCAGTGACTCTCCGCCGCCGGCACCGACTGCAGGTAGTTCAGGATGCCGCCCTGCAGGTGGTACACCTGCTCGAAGCCCTGCTGACGCAGCAGGGCGGTGGATTTCTCGCAGCGGATGCCGCCGGTGCAGAACATCGCCACAGGCCTCGTCCGTGCCTGTGTGCCCTGCAGCGCCGGATGCCGCTCCAGCCAGCCGGGCAGATCCGAGAAGCGCCGGATGCCGGGATCGAGCGCGCCCTCGAAGCTGCCCAGCGCCACCTCGTAGTCGTTGCGCGTGTCGATCAGCAGCAGGTCGGGCTGTCGCAGCAGGTCGTTCCAGGCCGCTGGCGACAGGTACTGCCCCACACCCCGCCGGGGTGACAGGCCGGGTATTCCGAGGTTCACGATCTCGGAGCGGACCTGCACCCGCATGCGGTGAAAGGCAGTCCGCTCGGACCATGCCTGGCGGGCTGTCAGGTCGGCGAATGCCGGATGGGCGGCCCGCAGGTGGGCGAGCACCGCCTGGACGCCATGCTCCCCTCCGACGATCGTGCCATTCAGGCCCTCGCTCGCCAGCAGCACCAGTCCCCGGGTCCCGTGATCCTGGCAGCATCGCAACAGCGGCTCGCGCAGCGCGGCGCAGTCGGGCAGGTCCGCGAAACAGTAGAAGCTGGCGACGAGGTAAGACATAAAGGGCTGATTATGAGGTGCCCCTGCCCGGCAACCCGCTTTGCGCCCGGAAGGGGAGTCGTGTGTATATACTGTTCGTATATACAGTTTTTCCATGATGTCCCCCGTTCATCCCCTCCTGCCGATCAAGGGACGTGGTGCCGCCACGGCAATGGCCCATCGCTTTGATCCGCTGTCCCGCGAGGCCTTCGACGACGGCTGGGACCCCCGGGCGGACGGACAGGTCGCACCGCCGCTGCTGACCGAGGTCCGTCTGGAGGATGCCCGCAGCGCCATCACCCGCAACGATTCACCCGACATTCCCTTCGAGCAGTCGCTCAATCCCTACCGGGGCTGTGAGCACGGCTGTGTCTACTGTTTCGCGCGGCCGACCCACAGTTACCTGGGGCTGTCCCCGGGCCTGGATTTCGAGAGCCGGCTCATCGTCAAGCGCAACCTGGTGGAGGTGCTGCGGCGCGAACTGACGGCCCGCAGCTACCGGCCACTGCCGGTGGTGATCGGCACCGCCACCGATGCCTACCAGCCCATCGAGCGGGAGTGGCAGCTGACGCGGCGGGTGCTTCAGCTGCTGTCCGACTGCGCGCATCCCTTGTCCATCGTGACCAAAGGCTCGGGTGTGCTGCGCGACCGGGATTTGCTCGGGCCCATGGGGCGGTCGGGTCTGGCGGCGGTCTATGTCACCGTCACCACGCTGGACGCGCAGCTGTGCCGGCAGCTGGAGCCTCGGGCGGCGGCTCCGCACCGGCGGCTGCGCATCATCCGGGAACTTGCCGATGCCGGCATTCCGGTGGGGGTGAGCGTGGCGCCGCAGATTCCCTTTCTCAATGACGACATGGAGCAGGTGCTCGAGGCGGCGGCCGAGGCGGGAGCAACCCGGGCCTTCTACACGGTGTTGCGATTGCCCTGGGAGGTGGCGCCTCTGTTCGAGCAATGGCTGGCGCTGCACCATCCACAGCGGTCCGCCCGGGTGATGGCCCGGGTTCGCGAGATGCGTGCCGGCCGCGATTACGACAGCCGTTTCGGCAGCCGCATGCACGGCGTCGGCGTCTGGGCCGATCTGCTGCGCCAGCGCTTTGACCGGGCGGTCCTGCGGCTGGGCCTCAACCGCGACCGCACGCCCCTCGACACGAGCCGGTTCGACCCGGCGCGCCTCGGGCCGCAGGCTTCCCTGTTCTGAGGGCGGTCCGGCGCTCCCGA
>VERU01000406.1 GCA_018882485.1 Rhodoferax sp.
CATCGATGTCCTGGAGGACCCGTTCGTGTTGCGTGGCAAGGGCAGCGCTCCGTTTGACGACGAGGGCGTGCGCGTACAGCCGCGCCGGGTGGTGGAGGCGGGTGTGGTCTGCGGCTACTTTCTGGGCAGCTACTCGGCCCGCAAACTGGGTATGCGCACCACGGGCAACGCGGGCGGGTCGCACAATCTCACCCTGAGTTCGCGCCGCACCCGAGCCGACGACGACCTGGACGCGATGATTCAGAAACTGGGCACCGGTCTGTTTGTGACCGAGCTGATGGGCAGTGGCGTGAACCTGGTTACCGGAGATTATTCGCGTGGCGCCAGCGGGTTCTGGGTGGAGCATGGCCGGATTGCCTACCCGGTACATGAAATCACCATTGCGGGCAACATGAAGGCCATGCTCAAGGGGCTGGTTGCGGTCGGAGCGGACACCTACAACCACGGTGCCAAGACGGTCGGATCTGTGCTGATCAACCGCATGAAGGTGGCCGGCAGCTGAACCGGAGAGCTGGACTCGGGGCCGGGGTCTCTCCGGCCCAGGCCATACGATCAGCCCGCCAGCGCAGCCTTGACGGCGGCAGAGACCTGGCCCATGTCGGCTTTACCAGCCAGGCGGGTCTTGACCGCGCCCATCACCTTGCCCATGTCACCGGGGCCTTGGGCACCGAGTTCTGCCACGATGGCCCGTACCGCTGTGTTGATCTCTTCGGCGCTCAGCCGTTGGGGGAGGTAGGCCTGCAGCACGGTGATTTCGGCCGCCTCCTTGTCTGCCAAATCCTGCCGCTGGGCCTGCAGGTAAGCGGCGACTGAATCCTTGCGCTGCTTGATGAGTTTGTCGATGATGGCAACCAACGCCGCGTCGTCCAGTTCGATGCGCTCATCCACCTCCTTCTGCTTTGCTGCTGCCAGCAGCAGGCGGATGGTACCCAGGCGTTCGCTGTCCTTGGCGCGCATGGCGGACTTCATGTCGTCGGTGATCTGGTCTTTCAGGGACATAGGGGCCTCGTCGGATGGGTGGGGATCATCAAGCAAAAAAGCTCGCCAGGATGGATTCCGGGCGAGCTTTTGGAGAGCAGGCAGGGCCTGCTGCGGATTCAGTACAGCTTCTTGGGGAGCTGCATCGACCGTATGCGCTTGTAATTGCGCTTGACCGCGGCAGCCTTCTTGCGCTTGCGCTCGGCGGTGGGCTTCTCGTAGAACTCGCGGGCACGCAGGTCGGTCAGCAGACCCAGCTTCTCGATCGTGCGCTTGAAGCGGCGCAGCGCAACGTCGAAGGGCTCATTTTCTTTTACGCGGATGGTGGTCATTACGTCATGCAGTCCAAAATGTGCAGAGATCAGCGCATGGAAGATCGGACCATGTGACAGATGTCCTGCGAGGCTCCCCACTCGGAATTGGTTAGGCATGTGGGGCCATGCCAGCAAAGCCCCAAATTATAGCGATACGAAACGGGGTTTCAAGGCAGCGGGGTCCGGCGTTCAGCCCCGCAGGCTGCCGGCCAGTGCCTGGGCACAGGCATAGCCGCTGGACCAGGCCCACTGGAAGTTGTAGCCACCCAGCCAACCCGTCACATCCACCACCTCGTCGATGAAATACAGGCCGGGCTGGGTGGATTCCATGGTCCGGCTCGAGAGCGCCCGGGTATCCACGCCGCCAGCCGTGACCTCGGCCTTGCGATAGCCCTCGGTGCCAGTGGGTACCAGGCTCCAGTTTGCCAACTGTTGCGCCAAAGCAACCAATGCCCGATCCGGCACTTCGTTGACTGGGCGGTCCCAGGGTTGTCCAGTGGCCACACCCCGGGCAATCCACAATTCGGCCAGGCGCCCGGGCAGATGGTTTGCCAGCTCGTGGGCCAGTCGCCTGCGGGAGCGGGCTTTGATGGTGCGCAGGTTGTCGGCCAGGTCCCCATTCGGCGTCAGGTTGACGTGCACGGGCGATCCGGCTTGCCAGTAACTGGAAATCTGCAGCACGGCCGGACCGCTCAATCCTCGGTGGGTCAGCAGCAGGTCTTCGTCGAATCCGGTCCTGTACCCCGGTGTGCTGACCTGCACGGGCAGCGACAGGCCGGAGAGCGTGGCAAACGGCGCCCAGCCGGCTGCATCGAAGCACAGGGGGACCAGGGCCGGGCGTGTGGGAATCAGCGGAATGTCGAACTGGCGGGCCAACTGGTAGCCCAGATCCGAGGCACCGATGGCCGGGATCGACAGCCCTCCGGTCGCCACCACCAGCGCCTGGCTGTGCAGAGTGCCTCTGCTGCTATTTATTTCATAGCAATAATCCCAGTCCGGATAAGGGCTGGATGCCAAAAATCGCACATTTTTCAGTGTACAGGGTTGCCAGCGTGTCACCCCGCCTGCATCGCATTCCGCCAGCAACAGGTTCACGATATCGGTGGCCGAATGGCTGCAGAACAGCTGTCCTTTGTGCTTTTCGTGGAAGGGGATGCCATGACGCTGCAACAAAGCCACGAAATCGGCGGGCCTGTAGCGGGCCAGCGCCGATCGGCAGAAGCCGGGGTTGCAACTCAGAAACTGCGCGGCAGAGGTCTGCAGGTTGGTGAAGTTGCAGCGGCCGCCGCCGGATATCCGGATTTTTTCCCCGACCTTGGGGGCATGGTCCAGCAGCAGCACCTTCAGGCCGAGTTGACCGGCCACGCCGGCGCAGAACAGTCCTGCGGCACCGGCGCCCACGATGACAGCGTCAAAGCGTTCCATGCCGGCAGTGTAGGTGCCGGAATGGAACCCGGTCGGGCGCTCAGGCGCGGCGGGTCAGGGGGTCGGCGCTTCTTGCGGCCAGCAGGCCCTGCAGTACGTCGCCCACGACAATGATCCCTGGACTGCGGAACTGCCGGTCCAGGATGGTTTGCTCCAGCGAAGCGAGCACGGTGAGCAATTGCCGTTCGGTTGGCAGACTGGCATCCTGCACCACGGCGACCGGGGTGGTGGCGGGAAGGCCTTGCAGCAGGCCGCGCTGGATCGCACCGACACCCTGCATCCCCATGTAAATCACCAGTGTCAGCCGGGCCTGATGCGCGGTCGTGGCCAGCGCCGTCCAGTCGACCCCTTCATGGCCGGAATGGGCGTGGCCCGTGACGAACTCCACTCCGTGGGCCTGCTCCCGATGGGTCAGCGCCGTACCGAGCGCGGTGCTGGCGTACAGGCCGGTGGTGATACCGTTGATCACCTCGACCTCGACGCCGGCGCGACGCAGTTCGTCCAGCTCTTCCCCGCCCCGGCCGAAGATGAAGGG
>VERU01000407.1 GCA_018882485.1 Rhodoferax sp.
GGGCGTGACCACCCTGTACGTGACCCACGACCAGATCGAGGCCATGACGCTGGCCGACCGGGTGGTCGTGATGAGCCGGGCCGAAATCCAGCAGATCGGTTCGCCCGAGGTCATCTACAACGAGCCGGCCAACCTGTTTGTCGCTGGCTTTATCGGCTCGCCGTCCATGAACCTGATCGCCGGCGACCTGCGCGACGGTGTGTTCGAGGCCGCCAGCACCCGCATCGCCGGCTTCGGCCGCATCAGCCGGTCCGCCGTCGTGCTCGGCGTCCGGGCTGAAGACATGCGCGTGACCGAGGCTGCGCTCGGCCAGTTGCAGGCCCCGGTGTTCAGCTGCGAGCTCACGGGCGACTCCACCCTGGTGATGGTGCGCATCGCCGACCAGGTGGTGACCGCCCGTGCCTCCAAGGATTACCGCGCCCGCATTGGCGAACCCGTCGGACTGGCCGTGGACGCGGCCCGCTGCCATCTATTCGACAGCCAGACGCAGAACCGGCTGCGCCTGGACATCCCCTGAGACCGGCCCATTCCCTTATCTGGAGTAAGTCATGACCTCTTGCATACTGCGTCGTTCCCTGCTGGCCAGTGCGGTGCTGCTGGCCGTTCTGCCCGGCCTGTCCCAGGCCCGCTGCAACAACCTGTCCAACCCCAAGGCGGGCGACATCAACATCGTCGGCAACTCATTCCCCGCCTTGCAGCACATCTCCAAGGAGATGGAAACCTGCACCCAGGGCGGTGTGAAGGTCCAGTTCAAGATGACCCCGCAGATCGAGCAGGAAGCGCTGCAGGCCTTCGGCTCTTCGGGCAAGTCGGCCTTTGACGCCGCCGTGGTCTCCATGGGCACGTTCTCGCAGCTGCAGAGCCGCGGCCAGCTGCAGTCCATGACCGATCTGGTCAACAAGTACCGCTCCAAGTACAGGATCGAAGACAACATGCTGGTCCGGGTGAATGGCGAGGTCATGGCCATCGCCTTCATGCAGAACGCGCAGAACCTGTTCTACCGGAAGGACCTGTTCGACAAGCACGGCATCAAGGTCCCGGCCTCCTACCCCGAGATGCTGGCCGCCGCCCGCACGTTGAAGGAGAAGGAGCCCTCCATCGAGTTCCCGATCGCCCAGACCTTCGCCAAGGGCTGGGACAGCGCCACCGAATTCACCAACATCTTTGCCGGTTTCGGCGGCCGGTTCTTCAAGTCCGGCTCTGCCCAGCCGGACTTCAACAGCGATGCCGGCGTGAAGGCACTGGAGATGATGAAGTCCATGACCGCGTACATGACGCCCAATTACCTGGCCTCCGGCTCGGACGACGTCATGAACCAGTACCAGCAGGGCAAGGCGGCCATGGGCGTGCTGTGGGCCAGCCGGGCCTCGCGCATGGACGACCCGGCGGCCTCCAAGATCGTCGGCAAGATGGAGTTCACCGCAGCGCCCGCTGCTGTGGCCGGTGGCAAGTCGGCCACCCACCTCTGGTGGGACGGGGTGGTCATGCCCAAGAACCTGGGCGGTGATCGCGACACGGTGTTCCAGATCCTGATGGAGGCGCTGGACGAGGAAACCACCGTCAAGGGCAATGACCTGACGATCTGGGTGCGCTCGAGCTACAAGCCCACCCGCTTCGGCAGTGGCGTGTCCGCATCGGCCAAGGCCGGTGCCCCCCTGTGGCCCACCGAGCCCTATTTCAGCCTCGCCCACGGCGAAATCGGCAAGATCATTCCCGACGTGCTGACCGGCGCCATGGCGCCCAAGGCGGCGCTGGATGCCGCTGCCGCCGCCTACACCAAGGCCGCCACCGAAAAGGGCTTCATCAAGTAAGCCTTCACGGGCGCACACCATGCGGCTGGCCACCTTCCTGCGCTTCACCGCCCCCTCGGCGGTGCTGATGCTGCTGTTGCTGGCCCTGCCGCTGGCGGTCACCTTCTACCTGTCGGTGCGCAACTGCACGCTGCAGATGGAAACTGTCACCGTCACCGAGACCAGTCCCTTCGGGTCCAAGGAGGTGGTCACCCAACGTGCCGTGATGGGACCGGACGGCCGGCCCATCACGCTGTGCCGCTTCGTCGGCCTGGACTATTTCCGGGCCGTGCTGGGCCTTGGCGGGCAGGCCGACGCCTCGGGTGGCCCGCCGCCCGACGCCGCGGGCGGCGCTGGCGGTGCGGCGGCCGATGCGTCCTCGCGCTCCACCGAATTCCTGGGGGCGCTGCGCTTCACCCTGCTCTACACCCTGGCCACCACGCCGTTCGTGCTGCTGCTGGGCTTTCTGCTGGCGCTGGGCGTCAATCAGCTGGGGCAGCGCTGGCGCGGCCCCTTCATCGCCGGTTCGCTGCTGCCCTTCATCATCACCCCGGTGGTGGGGGCCCTGGCCATCAAATGGCTGTTCCGCGACAACGGTCTGGTGCCCTACCTGCTGTCGCAGGTCGGCATCTCGGTCTTCTGGATGGCCCAGGCCTGGTCGGCCCGGCTGCTCATCATCCTGTACGGCATCTGGCATGTGGCCCCCTTTGCCTTCATCGTGCTGTACGCCGGCCTGCAGTCGGTTCCGCAGGACAGCCTGGAGGCCGCGCGCATCGATGGCGCCAACGCCTGGCAGCGATTGCGGTACGTCACCATCCCGCACCTGGCGCCGCTGTTTGTTTTCATCACCCTGATTCACCTGATGGATGCCTACCGGGTGTTCGAGCCGGTGGTGGTGCTCACCCAGGGTGCCTTCACCACCAGCGTGCAATACCTCACCTACTACATCCTGCTGCAGGAACACAACCCCTACAAGGCCAGCGCCGCCGCCGTGCTCACCACCGCGGGCATTGCCGTGTTGCTGGTGCCGCTGCTGGTGCGCACCTGGAAGGAGCAGCGCCGTGGCGCCTGAGCCCCGCGCGATGGGCAGCCGCCTGCTGCGGCCCGCGGTCACGCTGGCCCTGCTGGCCTGGCTGATGCTGGCCTGCCTGCCGGTGGTCTGGACGGCCATCATCTCGCTGCGCCAGTATGTGGATGCATTTTCCGTTCCGGTCCGGTGGCTGGCGCCCGTCACCTTCGAGAACTACACCCGGCTGTGGATCGACAAGGCCTTCTATCGCAACTTTCTCAACACCGCGATCGTCACCGTCGGGACGGTGGGTGTGTCGCTCACCGTGGGCTGCCTCGCGGGGTACGCGCTGTCGCGCTACCGCGGGTCGCTGGGCTTCTGGCTGCTCCTGGTGGCCCTGGTGTTCCGCTCGCTGCCGCATTCGACGCTGCTGCCCTCGTTCTACGTGATGT
>VERU01000408.1 GCA_018882485.1 Rhodoferax sp.
GCCCACGGTGTGGGACGAGGAGGGACCGATACCGATCTTGAACAGATCAAAAACGCTGAGTGCCATCAACCGCTCCGGCAGGGTGTAAGGTCATGGTGCGGTGCTGCCCGCGCCGCCTTCCATGGTGAGGTCGACCATCAGCTCGTTGGCCAGCGCCTCGAGTGCGCTGCGCAGGCTCGGCCCGTTCAGATCGCGAGGTGCGGTGATCTCCATGTCGGCCCGGAACAGCTGTTCGCCGCTGAAAGACGCGTTTTCGCAACGGGTTTCGAGTTTGCTGATGCTCGCACCTTGCCGTGCCAGGGCGGCCGAGATGTCGCGCACGATGCCGGGGCGGTCGTGTCCGAGCAGCGACAGCTTGAGGGTCTGCGCCGCAGCGGCGGGTTCGGTGGCGCCGTGCTCGATGGTCACCCGCAGGCCTTCGAGCTCGAGTGCGCGCAAGGAGGCTTCCAGCGCTGCAACCCGGCTCTGGGGGATTTCCAGGCGAACCACACCGGCAAACCGGCCTGCGAGCTGGGCCATGCTGCTTTCCAGCCAGTTGGCGCCTTCGGCGGCGGCCCGGGCCGCCAGCGCGCTGACCAGCCCTGGACGGTCAGCGCCGATCAGGGTCACGATGAGGGATGCGTTCATGTTGGCCTGGCCTCAGGAGGTTTCGTAATCGGACATGGGAGGGCAGGCGCAAACCAGGTTGCGGTCGCCGTACACGTTGTCCACGCGGGCGACCGGCGACCAGTACTTGTTGGCGCGCAGGCTGGCAAGCGGGTACACCGCCTGCTCCCGGGAGTAGGGATGCTTCCAGTCGCCTGCCAGGTGCTCCGCCGTGTGCGGGGCATTCGTCAACGGGTTGTCCTTCAGGTCGAATGCGCCACTGGCAACCTTCGCAATTTCTTCGCGGATGGCGATCATGGCATCGCAGAACCGGTCCAGTTCGTCCTGAGACTCGCTTTCGGTGGGTTCGATCATCAGGGTGCCCGGCACCGGAAACGACATGGTCGGCGCGTGGAAGCCGAAGTCGATCAGGCGCTTGGCCACGTCGTCCACCGAGATCCCGGTGGCATCCTTGATCGGCCGCAGGTCGATGATGCACTCATGGGCCACCAGACCGTTTTCACCACGGTACAACACCGGGTAGTGCGGGGCGAGTCGATGGGCGATGTAGTTGGCGTTGAGGATGGCCATGGCCGAAGCCTGGCGCAGGCCGTCTCGTCCCATCAGGGTGATGTAGGACCAGGTGATGGGCAGGATGCTGGCACTGCCGTAGGGCGCTGCAGAGACCGCACCGATGCCCTTGAGTCCGCCCGAGGCGTGTCCCGGCAGAAAAGGCGCCAGATGGGCTTTGACGCCGATCGGACCGACACCGGGTCCACCGCCGCCGTGGGGAATGCAAAAGGTCTTGTGCAGGTTCAGGTGCGACACGTCGCCACCGAATTTTCCAGGGCTGCACAGCCCGACCATGGCGTTCATGTTGGCGCCGTCGATGTACACCTGACCACCGCGCTGGTGCACGATATCGGCAATTTCACGAATCGCGGTCTCGAACACGCCATGGGTCGATGGGTAGGTGATCATGATGGCGGCCAGCTGGTCCGCGTGCAGATCGGCCTTGGCCCGCAGGTCGGCGACATCGACATTGCCCTTGTCGTCGCAGGCCACCACCACCACGCTCATGCCGGCCATGTGGGCCGTGGCCGGATTGGTGCCGTGCGCGGAACTGGGGATGAGACAGACATGGCGATGGGATTCGCCGCGGCTGGCGTGGTAGGCGCGGATCGCGAGCAGCCCGGCGTATTCACCCTGAGACCCTGCGTTGGGTTGCAGCGACACGGCGTCGTAGCCGGTGCAGGCGCACAGCATGCTTTCCAGCTCGGCGGTGAGCTGGGCATAGCCCTGGGCCTGGTCGGCCGGCGCAAAGGGATGCAGGTTGCCGAATTCCGGCCAGGTGACCGGCATCATCTCGGTCGTCGCGTTGAGCTTCATGGTGCACGAGCCCAGCGGAATCATGGTGCGATCGAGTGCCAGGTCCTTGTCGGACAATTGACGCAGGTAGCGCAGCATCTGGGTCTCGGACTGGTATCGGCTGAACACCGGGTGCGACAGGAAGACCGAGCTGCGGCGCAAGTCTGCGGGCAGGGCGTCCGCCGTGGCGCGATCCAGCACGTCGAAATCCGGGATGGCGGCACCCTGGGCAAACACGCTCCACAGCGCCCGGACATCGGCGGGCGTGCTGGTCTCGTCGAGCGAAATGCCGACGCGGACCGCGTCGATCGCCCGCAGGTTCATCTCGCGGGCCCGTGCGGCGGCGTGGATGGCTTCGGCGTCGGACACCCGGACCGCGAGCGTGTCGAAGAAGGCGTCGTCACTGAGGTCCAGGCCCAGCTGGCGCAGACCTGCCGCCAGGATCGCCGTGAGGCGGTGCACGCGGTGTGCGATGCGCGTCAGGCCCTTTGGACCGTGGTAGCAGGCATAGAGACTGGCCATCACAGCCAGCAGGACCTGGGCCGTGCAGATGTTCGAGGTGGCTTTTTCGCGCCGGATGTGCTGTTCGCGGGTTTGCATCGCCAGACGCAGGGCCCGCTTGCCATGGCTGTCGATCGACACCCCGACGATGCGTCCGGGCATCACGCGCTTGTGGGCATCCAGGGTGGCGAAATACGCGGCATGGGGCCCGCCGAATCCCAGGGGGACTCCGAAGCGCTGGGTGGTGCCGATCGCCACATCGGCACCGAGTTCTCCCGGTGGCTTGAGCAGGGTGAGGGACAGCAGATCGGCCGCGACCACGACCAGGGCCTTCCTGGCATGGGCAGCGGCGATGAGGGCGGATGGATCGCTGAGGCCGCCCGTGCTCGCCGGGTACTGCAACAGCACGCCAAACACATCGCTGTCCGCCAGGTCGGTCGCCGGGTTGCCGACGATCACCTGAACACCCAGGGGTTCGGCCCGGGTGCGGATCACTTCCAGGGTCTGCGGATGGCAGTCGCCGGACACGAAAAACGCCTTGGACGGATTCTTGGACAGGCGTTGGCAGAATGCCATGGCTTCGGCCGCTGCGGTGGCTTCGTCCAGCAACGATGCATTGGCGATTTCCATCCCCGTCAGATCCGTGATCATGGTCTGGAAGTTGAGCAGCGCCTCGAGCCGGCCCTGGGAAATTTCGGGCTGGTAGGGGGTGTAAGCGGTGTACCAGGCCGGGTTTTCGAGGACATTGCGCAGCACCACATGGGGGGTGTGGGTGCCGTAGTAACCC
>VERU01000016.1 GCA_018882485.1 Rhodoferax sp.
TTCCATGCGCGTGCTCGACGGCGCCTGCATGGTGTACTGTGCCGTCGGCGGCGTGCAGCCCCAGTCCGAGACGGTCTGGCGCCAGGCCAACAAGTACCGGGTGCCCCGGCTTGCGTTCGTCAACAAGATGGACCGTACAGGCGCCAATTTCTTCAAGGTCTATGACCAGATGAAACTGCGTCTGAAGGCCAATCCGGTGCCCATCGTGATCCCGATCGGTGCGGAGGAGCACTTCACCGGTGTCGTGGACCTGCGCAAGATGAAGGCCATCATCTGGGACGAGGCTTCCCAGGGCATGAAGTTCACCTTCGGCGATATCCCGGCGGATCTGGTGGAGTCGGCCAAGGAGTGGCGCGAGAAGATGGTGGAAGCTGCGGCCGAAGCCAATGAGGAACTGATGAACAAGTACCTCGAAGAAGGCGACCTGACGGAGAGCGAAATCACCCAGGGCCTGCGCACCCGCACCATTGCTGGCGAAATCCAGCCGATGCTGTGCGGCACCGCCTTCAAGAACAAGGGTGTGCAACGCATGCTCGATGCGGTCATCGAACTGATGCCCTCGCCCCTGGACATTCCGCCGGTCGCCGGCACCGACGACTCCGAAGTCGAAACCACCCGCAAGGCCGACGACGGCGAGAAGTTCGCAGCGCTGGCCTTCAAGCTGATGACGGACCCCTTTGTGGGCCAACTGACGTTCGTACGGGTCTACTCGGGTGTGCTGAAGAAGGGCGACAGCGTCTTCAACCCGGTGCGCGGCAAGAAAGAGCGCATCGGCCGGATCGTGCAGATGCACGCCAACAACCGCGAGGAGATCGAGGAGATCCGCGCTGGCGACATCGCAGCCTGTGTGGGCCTGAAAGAAGTGACCACAGGCGAGACCCTGTGCGACCCGAACGCCATCGTGACGCTGGAGCGCATGGTCTTCCCCGAGCCCGTGATCGCGCAGGCGGTCGAGCCCAAGACCAAGGCCGACCAGGAAAAGATGGGTATTGCGCTGCAGCGACTGGCCCAGGAAGACCCTTCATTCCGCGTCAAGACCGATGAGGAATCGGGTCAGACCATCATCTCCGGTATGGGTGAATTGCACCTGGAGATCATCGTCGATCGCATGAAGCGGGAATTCGGGGTGGAGGCCAACGTCGGCAAGCCGCAGGTGGCCTACCGCGAGACCATACGCAAGACGGTGGACGAAGCCGAGGGCAAGTTCGTGCGCCAGTCCGGCGGCAAGGGACAGTACGGCCATGTGGTGCTGAAGATCGAGCCCAACGAAGCGGGCAAGGGCTTTGAGTTCGTCGATGCCATCAAGGGTGGTGTCGTGCCCCGCGAGTACATCCCGGCGGTCGAGAAGGGCGTTGTCGAAGCGCTCAATACGGGTGTGCTGGCCGGTTATCCGGTGGTCGATGTCAAGGTGACCCTGCATTTCGGCTCCTACCACGATGTCGATTCGAACGAAAACGCGTTCAAGATGGCCGCCATCTTCGGCTTCAAGGAAGGCTGCCGCAAGGCCAGCCCCGTGATCCTGGAGCCCATGATGGCGGTGGAGGTGGAAACTCCCGAGGACTACGCCGGCAGCGTGATGGGCGATCTGTCATCGCGTCGCGGCATGGTGCAGGGCATGGACGACATGGTGGGTGGCGGCAAGGCGATCAAGGCCGAGGTGCCACTGTCCGAGATGTTCGGCTACTCGACCACGTTGCGGTCGATGTCGCAGGGACGCGCCACCTACACGATGGAGTTCAAGCACTATTCGGAGGCGCCGCGCAACGTCTCTGAAGCCATCATGGCAGCGCGCGCCAAGTAAGGCGCCGCACCCAGCGTATCCAACCGGTCTGCGACGGTGTGCCGCCCTGTTCCCGTGCGGGGCGATCCGGCATCACCGTGCAGACCTTAAACCTGTACACGGGCTTTGCTCTTTGGAGAACGGACAAATGGGAAAAGAGAAATTCACACGAACCAAGCCGCACGTGAACGTGGGCACGATCGGGCACGTGGACCACGGCAAGACCACGCTGACGGCGGCCATCACCACGGTGCTGGCCTCCAAGTTTGGCGGGCAGGCCAAGGCCTACGACCAGATCGATGCGGCCCCTGAGGAGAAGGCGCGCGGCATCACCATCAACACCGCGCACGTGGAATACGAGACGGCCAACCGCCACTACGCGCACGTGGACTGCCCGGGCCACGCCGACTACGTCAAGAACATGATCACGGGAGCCGCGCAGATGGACGGCGCCATCCTGGTGTGCTCGGCCGCTGACGGCCCCATGCCCCAGACGCGCGAGCACATCCTGCTGGCGCGCCAGGTGGGTGTGCCCTACATCATCGTCTTTCTCAACAAGTGCGACATGGTCGACGATGCCGAACTGCTCGAACTCGTCGAGATGGAAGTGCGCGAACTGCTCGACAAGTACGATTTTCCTGGCGACAAGACCCCCATCATCCACGGCTCGGCCAAGCTGGCCATGGAAGGCGACAAGGGTGAGCTGGGCGAAGGCGCCATCATGAAGCTGGCCGATGCGCTGGACACCTACATTCCCACGCCCGAGCGGGCGGTGGACGGCGCCTTCCTGATGCCGGTGGAAGACGTCTTCTCCATCTCGGGGCGCGGCACCGTGGTGACCGGCCGTGTCGAGCGCGGCGTGATCAAGGTGGGCGAAGAAATCGAAATCGTGGGCATCAAGCCCACGGCCAAGACCACCTGCACGGGCGTTGAAATGTTCCGCAAGCTGCTCGACCAGGGCCAGGCGGGTGACAACGTGGGCATCCTGCTGCGCGGCACCAAGCGCGAGGAAGTCGAGCGCGGCCAGGTGCTGTGCAAGCCCGGCTCGATCAAGCCGCACCTGCACTTCACGGGCGAGATCTACGTGCTGAGCAAGGACGAAGGCGGGCGGCACACCCCGTTCTTCAACAACTACCGGCCGCAGTTTTACTTCCGCACGACCGACGTGACGGGGGCGATCGAGCTGCCCGAGGGCAAGGAGATGGTGATGCCGGGCGACAACGTCTCGATCACGGTCAAGCTGATCAACCCGATCGCGATGGAAGAGGGGCTGCGCTTTGCGATCCGCGAGGGCGGCAAGACCGTCGGCGCCGGCGTCGTGGCCAAGATTCTCGACTGATGGGAGTTGGACTCGAAGGGGTATAGCTCAATTGGCAGAGCGTCGGTCTCCAAAACCGAAGGTTGTAGGTTCGATTCCTACTGCCCCTGCCACCTGCCAGCAATGACACGGTGGTCAAGCAGGCCCGCCCTTCTGTGGCGGGCTTGATTGCTTGAGCAAGTGCCCGCCTGCAAACCGAGCTTAACGCGTTGAACCTACAGCACATGGCCAGCACACAAGTTGAAACAGTGAATACCGGGGCCGACAAGGCCAAACTCGGTGCGTCGGTTGCGCTGGTTTTGCTCGGACTCGTCGGCTTCTACCTGGTTGCCAAGCAGGGCCCGTGGGTGCAGTGGGGCGTGCTGCTCGTGGCTCTCGCGGCGGCGGTGGCTGTTTTTTTTCTGTCTGAGCCCGGCAAGTCGTTGCTGGCTTTTGGCAGGGATGCCGTTCGTGAATTGCGCAAAGTCGTCTGGCCAGAGCGCAAGGAAGCATTGCAGATGACGGCCTACGTCTTTGTATTTGTTCTGGTGATGGCTGTGTTTCTCTGGTTGACAGACAAGACGCTCGAATGGCTGCTGTACGACCTGATCCTGGGGTGGAAGAAGTGACGAACGAACTTGCAGACGCGTTGCCGCAGGCTGACGCAAACTCCGCCCCTGCGCCAGTGGGATCACCGGCCCATCCCGACTTGCGTTGGTATGTGGTTCACGCCTACTCCGGCATGGAGAAGGCCGTGGAACGAAACATCATCGAGCGCATCAACCGGGCTGGTATGCAGAACCTGTTCGGGAGGATTCTGGTTCCGATGGAAGAGGTGGTCGAAGTCCGCAATGGCCAGAAGAAGACCACCGAGCGGAAGTTCTTCCCGGGTTATGTGCTGGTGGAAATGGTCATGAATGACGACACCTGGCATTTGGTGAAGCACACCAACAAGGTCACAGGCTTTGTGGGGGGGGCCAAGAACCGGCCGGCACCGATCTCCGAGTCTGAGGTCATGAAGATTGTGAACCAGATGCAGGAAGGTACCGAGAAGCCCCGGCACAAGGTGGAGTTCCTGGTCGGGGAGTTTGTGCGTATCAAGGAAGGTCCTTTCACCGACTTCAACGGGTCGGTGGAAGATGTCAATTACGAAAAAAGCAAAGTGCGCGTGTCGGTCACGATTTTTGGTCGTGCCACGCCGGTGGAACTGGACTTTTCCCAGATCGAAAAAACCTGAATCGAATCCCGTTGTCCGCACCTTTCGACTCGGTGCGGATGTCAGTCTCGTGAGTCGTTAACCCCGGGGAGCCGGGTTGTTTTGCTAGAAACACCTGCTCGGCGTCATCACCCGCAAGGAGTCAAACATGGCGAAAAAAATCGTCGGTTTTGTCAAGCTTCAAGTTCCAGCCGGTAAGGCCAACCCATCGCCGCCCATCGGCCCGGCGCTTGGTCAGCGTGGCCTCAATATCATGGAGTTCTGCAAGGCGTTCAATGCCCAGACCCAGGGTATTGAGCCCGGTCTGCCTTTGCCTGTGGTCATCACGGCCTTTGCCGACAAGAGCTTCACGTTCATCATCAAGTCGCCGCCTTCGACGACCCTGATCAAAAAGGCCATCAAGATCGACAAGGGTTCCGCCCGTCCTCATCTCGACAAGGTGGGCAAGATCACGCGAGCTCAGCTCGAGGAGATCGCCAAAACCAAGATGAAGGATCTGACGGCCGCCGACATGGATGCCGCCGTGCGGACCATTGCCGGCTCGGCCCGGTCCATGGGTGTGAATGTGGAGGGCGTGTAAATGGCCAAGTTGACCAAGAATCAAAAGGCCCGACAAGGCAAGGTGGACAGCGGAAAGCTGTACCCCCTGTCGGACGCACTGGGCCTGGTTAAGCAGTTCGCGAATGCCAAATTTGATGAATCCATCGATGTGGCAGTCCAGCTGGGCATCGATGCCAAGAAGTCCGATCAGGTGGTGCGTGGTGCCGTGGTGATGCCCAACGGTACCGGCAAGACCAAGCGTATCGCGGTGTTTGCCCAGGGCGCCAAGGCTGAAGAAGCTCGGGCCGCAGGTGCTGACATCGTGGGCATGGACGATCTGGCCGCCTCGATCAAGGCTGGGGAAATGCCCTTTGATGTGGTGATTGCTGCGCCGGACGCCATGCGGGTTGTTGGTACGCTGGGGCAGATCCTGGGACCTCGCGGATTGATGCCGAACCCCAAGGTGGGTACCGTGACCCCCGACGTGGCCACTGCAGTGCGCAACGCCAAGGCTGGGCAGGTTCAGTTCCGTGTGGACAAAGCGGGCATTGTTCATTCGACCATCGGTCGCCGCTCGTTCGACAACGGCAAGTTGCAAGGCAACCTTTCGGCGCTGGTAGATGCTTTGAACAAAGCCAAGCCAGCCTCCAGCAAAGGGGTATATCTGAGAAAAATGGCGATTTCGTCGACCATGGGTGTGGGTGTCCGTGTGGACATGCAGACTCTCTCGGCCTGATCGTTGGAAAGTTGGGGGTGGTTGCGAGACCATCCTGACGCGGTGGGCCGTACCGGACATGTTCCGGTCGGGCCATCCAAGACCGTTGGCGCGCTTGTGGCTTTGCAGGCCGTGACCGCTTAATCCCGTGATGGGGCCAACGCAGATGGCGATTCCGCTGCGCAAGGCGCAAGTCCTGAACAGTTGATCGCTGCAGTGAGGTGTACTGGCGAGCTTTGTGACCCGGTACTTTATGAAGGAGTAGACCTTGAGTCTGAATCGCAGTGAGAAAGAAGCAGTCATCAGCGATGTGACTGGCCTCGCCGCTAAAGCTCAAACGCTCGTGATGGCGGAATACCGGGGTATCACGGTGGCCGACATGACCAAATTGCGCAATGCCGCGCGCAGCAATGGCGTCAGTCTCAGTGTGTTGAAGAACACACTGGCTCGTCGTGCTGTGGCAGGCAGTGGCTTTGCGGTGGTGTCCGAACTGATGACCGGCCCGCTGATCTATGGCTTTTCGGAAGACGCTGTTGCGGCTGCCCGTGTGGTGGCCGATTTCGCGAAAACCAATGACAAGTTGGTGATTCGCGGTGGTGCGTACGGCGGCAAGGCTTTAGACGTTAACGGCGTGAAACAACTGGCAAGCATTCCCTCCAAGGAGGTGCTGTTGGCGCAGTTGCTGGGCCTGATGCAATCCCCGATCTCGCGCACAGCGCGTGTGCTCGCGGCTCTTGCAGAGCAAAAAGGTAGTGGAGAAGCCGCTCCGGCTGAACCAGTTGCCGCCTGATGGCGCAATCCGTACTAACCAATCAACTGACAGGAAATCAACATGGCATTCGATAAAGACGCATTTTTGACCGCTCTCGACAGCATGACGGTCATGGAACTCAATGACCTGGTCAAGGCCATCGAGACGAAGTTTGGTGTGAGCGCCGCCGCCATGGCTGCACCTGCTGCCGGCGGTGCGGCTGCCGCTCCGGCTGCTGAAGAGAAGACCGAATTCAACGTGGTTCTGCTGGATGCCGGCGCCAACAAGGTCTCGGTCATCAAGGCGGTACGTGAAATCACCGGCCTGGGCCTGAAGGAGGCCAAGGATCTGGTGGATGGCGCGCCCAAGAACGTGAAGGAAGGCATTGCCAAGGCCGACGCTGAAGCCGCGCTGAAGAAGCTGGTGGATGCAGGCGCCAAGGCCGAGTTGAAATAATTCACCCGACCCAGAGGCTGGATTGCAGTAGCGGTCCAGCCTCTGCTGCTTGCAGAGTGCACCGGACAGCTTCCACCCGGGTGTTGTTCAGTGTCTTCTGAATCCGACTGCGGAAGATGCCTTGGTACGGGCCGCATGCAACGTGCGGTTGTCAGCCATTGATTGGTAGGGGCCAATCGCCAAGTAGAGCCTGTGCGCGAGGTGTGCGAACCTGCCCGCTGTAAGGGGGTGCGCGCCAAGCCATGGTTTCGTCAGTTGATCAGGATCCCAGGATTCCTTTTGTCTTTGCCCGGAGACCCCATGCCCTACTCATTCACCGAACGCAAGCGCATCCGCAAGAATTTCGGAAGCCGCGATAGCGTCCTTGAGATTCCCTACTTGCTGCAGATGCAGAAAGATGCGTACACCGCCTTCCTGCAAGCGGACATTGCGCCGAGGAAGCGCAGTCCCGAGGGCCTGCAGGCCGCGTTCGAGTCCGCATTTCCGATTGTTTCGCACAACGGATTTGTCGAGATGAAATATCTTGAGTACAACCTGGCAAAGCCGGCCTTCGACGTTCGTGAATGCCAGACCCGCGGCCTGACTTTCGCCTCGGCGGTACGAGCCAAGGTTCAGCTGATCATCTACGACCGTGAGTCATCCACCAGCCAGAACAGGGTGGTGAAGGAGGTCAAGGAGCAGGAGGTCTACATGGGCGAGGTTCCCTTGATGACCAGCAAGGGCTCTTTCATCATCAACGGCACCGAACGGGTGATCGTCTCCCAGCTCCATCGGTCGCCGGGGGTTTTCTTCGAGCACGACAAGGGCAAGACCCACAGCTCGGGCAAGCTGTTGTTCTCAGCGCGCATCATTCCCTATCGGGGGTCCTGGCTCGATTTCGAATTCGACCCCAAGGACATCCTGTACTTCCGCGTGGATCGTCGTCGCAAGATGCCGGTCACCATCCTGCTCAAAGCCATCGGGCTGAACAACGAGTCCATCCTCGCGAACTTCTTCGTCAACGACAACTTCCGTCTGATGGACAGCGGTGCGCAAATGGAATTCGTGCCGGAGCGGCTGCGCGGTGAAGTCGCCCGTTTCGATATCACCGACAAGAGCGGCAAGGTCGTGGTTGTCAAGGACAAGCGTGTCACCGCCCGACACACCCGGGAGCTCGAGCAGTCCGGCACCACGCATATCAGCGTGCCCGAGGACTTCCTCGTCGGGCGCGTGGTGGCCCGCCCTGTGGTGGACGCGGATACCGGGGAGATCTTGGCCAAGGCCAATGACGAGCTGACCGAAGCCCTCCTCAAGAAGCTGCGCGCGGCTGGCGTGCAGGACCTGTCCTGCATCTACACCAACGAACTCGACCAGGGCGCCTACATTTCGCAGACCCTCCGCGGTGACGAGACGGTGGACGAGTTTGCCGCCCGCGTGGCCATCTACCGCATGATGCGCCCGGGCGAACCGCCCACCGAGGACGCAGTCCAGGCCCTGTTCCAGCGGCTGTTCTACAACCCCGACACCTACGACCTGTCGCGTGTTGGCCGCATGAAGTTCAACGCCAAGATGGGGCGCAGCGAGTCGACCGGCCCCATGGTCCTGACCAATGAGGACATCCTCGCCGTGGTCAAGATCCTGGTGGACCTGCGCAACGGCCGGGGCGAGGTCGATGACATCGACCACCTGGGCAACCGTCGGGTGCGTTGCGTCGGTGAGCTGGCCGAGAACCAATACCGCACTGGGCTGGCGCGCATCGAGAAAGCGGTGAAGGAGCGTCTGGGGCAGGCCGAGCAGGAACCGCTGATGCCGCACGACCTGATCAACAGCAAGCCGATTTCGGCCGCGCTCAAGGAGTTCTTCGGAGCTTCCCAGCTCTCGCAATTCATGGATCAGACGAACCCCCTGTCCGAAATCACGCACAAGCGGCGTGTTTCGGCCCTGGGCCCCGGTGGCCTGACACGGGAGCGTGCCGGCTTCGAAGTCCGGGACGTGCACGTCACCCATTACGGTCGGGTCTGCCGATCGAAACGCCCGAGGGTCCCAACATCGGCCTGATCAATTCGCTGGCTCTCTATGCACGGCTCAACGAATACGGCTTCATCGAGACCCCCTATCGCCGTGTGGTCGATCAGAAGGTGACCAACGAAATCGACTACCTCTCTGCCATCGAGGAGGGTAAGTACGTTATCGCCCAGGCCAATGCGCAGCTCGACAAGGATGGACGCCTGACCGGGGAGCTGGTTTCTGCGCGCGAGTCCGGCGAGTCCGTGCTGGTGAGCGCCGAGCGGGTGCAATACATGGACGTATCACCTTCTCAGATCGTTTCCGTAGCCGCCTCCCTGGTGCCCTTCCTCGAGCACGACGATGCGAACCGTGCCCTGATGGGAGCCAATATGCAACGCCAGGCCGTGCCGATCCTGCGGCCTGAGAAGGCCTATGTCGGCACCGGGATCGAGCGCGTCTCTGCGGTCGATTCGGGCACGGTGGTCACCGCCAACCGTGGCGGTGTGGTCGACTATGTCGATGCGACACGGGTCGTCGTGCGGGTTAATGACGACGAGGCCCAGGCCGGCGAAGTTGGCGTGGACATCTACAACCTGATCAAGTACCAGCGGTCCAATCAGAACACCAATATCCACCAGCGTCCCATCGTGAAGCGCGGCGACCGCCTGCAGCGGGGTGACGTGATCGCCGACGGCGCCTCCACCGATCTGGGTGAGCTCGCGCTCGGCCAGAACATGCTGGTGGCCTTCATGCCCTGGAACGGCTACAACTTCGAGGACTCCATCCTCATCAGCGAACGCGTCGTGGCCGACGACCGTTACACCTCGATCCATATCGAGGAACTGATCGTGATGGCTCGAGACACCAAGCTGGGTGCCGAGGAAATCACCCGCGACATCCCCAACCTCAGCGAGCAGCAGCTCAACCGGCTTGACGAGTCCGGCATCATCTACGTGGGGGCCGAGGTCCAGCCCGGTGACACGCTGGTCGGCAAGGTCACTCCCAAGGGCGAGACCACGCTGACCCCGGAAGAGAAGCTGCTGCGTGCCATCTTCGGCGAGAAAGCCAGCGACGTGAAGGACACCTCCCTGCGCGTCGACCAGGGTTCGCAGGGTACGGTGATCGATGTCCAGGTCTTCACCCGCGAAGGCATCGTGCGTGACCGCCGTGCCCAGCAGATCATCGACGATGAGCTCAAGCGCTACCGGCTCGACCTCAACGACCAGCTGCGCATCGTCGAGGCCGACGCCTTCGACCGGATCGAGAAATTGCTGGTGGGTCGGGTGGCCAATGGCGGACCGCAGAAGCTGGCCAAGGGGACCCGCATCGACAAGGCCTACCTGACGGCGATCGACAAGTTCCACTGGTTCGATGTGCGTCCAGCCGAGGACGAGGTGGCCAGCCAGCTCGAGAGCATCAAGAATGCGCTGGAGCAGACGCGCCATGGCTTTGATCTCGCCTTCGAGGAAAAGCGCAAGAAGCTGACGCAGGGCGACGAGCTGCCGGCTGGCGTGCTCAAGATGGTCAAGGTGTACCTGGCCGTCAAGCGGCGCCTGCAGCCCGGTGACAAGATGGCCGGTCGCCATGGCAACAAGGGTGTCGTCTCCAAGATTGTCCCGGTCGAGGACATGCCCTACATGGCCGATGGCACACCCTGCGACATCGTGCTCAATCCGCTGGGCGTTCCGTCCCGGATGAACGTGGGTCAGGTTCTTGAAGTGCACCTGGGCTGGGCGGCCCGGGGTATCGGTGAGCGCATCGGCGACCTGCTGCAGCAGCAAGCCCGGGTCGCGGAACTGCGCAAGTTCCTCGATACCCTGTACAACCGGTCCGGACGTCGCGAGGACATCGCATCCATCAGCGACCACGATGTGCTCGAGATGGCCGGCAATCTGTCTTCCGGCATGACCTTCGCGACGCCGGTGTTCGACGGCGCCAGCGAGCAGGATATCCGAGACATGCTGCAACTCGCCTACCCTGAAGAGGTAGCCAAGGCCAAGGGCCTGACGGAAACCCGTACCCAGGCCCGTCTGTTCGATGGCCGCACTGGCGAGGCCTTCGAGCGTCCCACCACGGTCGGCTACATGCACGTGCTCAAGCTGCACCATCTGGTGGACGACAAGATGCATGCCCGCTCCACCGGCCCCTACAGCCTTGTGACGCAGCAGCCCCTGGGTGGCAAGGCCCAGTTCGGCGGCCAGCGCTTCGGCGAAATGGAGGTCTGGGCGCTGGAGTCCTATGGTGCCTCCTACACGCTGCAGGAGATGCTCACTGTCAAGTCGGACGATGTGCAGGGTCGCACCAAGGTTTACGAAAGCATCGTCAAGGGCGAGCATTCGATCGACGCCGGCATGCCCGAGTCCTTCAATGTGCTGGTCAAGGAGATTCGCTCGCTCGGTATCGATATCGAGCTGGAACGTTCCTGATGTGTGCTGCCCGGCCGGACTCATGCGTTGCGGCCGGGGTGTCTACCGAATCAACAAGGAAATAGCGTCATGAAGTCACTACTGGACCTGTTCAAGCAATTCACCCCAGACGAGCATTTCGATGCCATCAAGATCGGCATGGCGTCGCCCGAAAAGATCCGTTCCTGGTCGTTTGGCGAAGTCAAGAAGCCCGAGACCATCAACTACCGTACGTTCAAGCCCGAGCGCGACGGCCTGTTCTGCGCCAAGATCTTCGGCCCCATCAAGGATTACGAGTGCCTGTGCGGCAAGTACAAGCGCCTCAAGCATCGCGGCGTGATCTGCGAGAAATGCGGCGTGGAGGTCACTCAGACCAAGGTCCGTCGCGAGCGCATGGGTCATATCGACCTGGCCGCACCCTGTGCCCACATCTGGTTCCTCAAGTCCCTGCCAAGCCGTCTTGGCCTGGTGCTGGACATGACCCTGCGCGACATCGAGCGGGTGCTGTACTTTGAAGCCTATGTCGTGACCGACCCCGGCATGACGCCGCTAAAAAAATACAGCATCATGTCGGAAGACGAGTACGACGCCAAGTTCAAGGAATACGGTGACGAATTCCAGGCCAAGATGGGCGCGGAGGGGATCAAGGAACTGCTGCAGGGCATCGACATCGACGGATCGATCGAGAAGCTGCGCAACGATCCCACAGGGTCCGAGCTCAAGATCAAGAAGAACACCAAGCGCCTGAAGTTGCTGGAAGCTTTCAAGAAGTCCGGCATCAAGCCCGAGTGGATGGTGCTGGATGTGCTGCCTGTCCTGCCTCCGGACCTGCGTCCGCTGGTACCGCTGGACGGCGGTCGTTTCGCGACGTCGGATCTCAACGATCTGTACCGTCGCGTGATCAACCGCAACAGCCGGCTCCGTCGGCTGCTGGAGCTCAAGGCCCCTGAAATCATCGCCCGCAACGAGAAGCGCATGCTGCAGGAGGCGGTGGATTCGCTGCTCGACAACGGCCGCCGCGGCAAGGCCATGACGGGCGCCAACAAGCGTGCTCTCAAGTCGCTGGCCGACATGATCAAGGGCAAGAGCGGGCGCTTCCGTCAGAACCTGCTGGGCAAGCGGGTCGACTACTCGGGGCGTTCCGTGATCGTGGTGGGCCCGACACTCAAGCTGCACCAATGCGGCCTGCCCAAGCTGATGGCGCTGGAACTGTTCAAGCCCTTCATCTTCGCCCGACTGGAGGCCATGGGCATCGCCACCACCATCAAGGCGGCCAAGAAGGAAGTGGAATCCGGAACCCCGGTCGTCTGGGACATCCTGGAAGAGGTCATCAAGGAGCATCCGGTGATGCTCAACCGGGCACCCACGCTGCACCGCCTCGGCATCCAGGCCTTCGAACCCATTCTCATCGAAGGCAAGGCCATCCAGCTTCATCCGCTGGTGTGCGCGGCGTTCAACGCTGACTTCGACGGTGACCAGATGGCCGTTCACGTCCCCCTGTCGGTGGAAGCCCAGATGGAGTGCCGCACCCTGATGCTGGCCTCCAACAACGTGCTGTTCCCCTCCAACGGGGAGCCCTCGATCGTGCCTTCGCAGGACGTCGTGCTGGGCCTGTACTACACCACCCGTGAGCGCATCAACGGCAAAGGTGAGGGACTGATTTTCGCGGATACGGGGGAAGTGCAACGGGCCTTCGATGCCGGTCAGGTCGAGCTGAACTCCAAGATCAATGTCCGCCTGACCGAATACACCCGCAACAAGGAGACCGGCACGTTCACTGCCAGCACGCGCCTGTGGGAAACCACGGCCGGACGTGCGCTGCTGTCCGAGATCCTGCCCAAGGGCCTGCCGTTTTCCTACCTGAACAAGGCGCTGAAGAAGAAGGAGATCTCCCGCCTCATCAACGTGTCCTTCCGCAAGTGCGGCCTCAAGGAGACGGTGGTGTTCGCGGACAAACTGCTGCAGGCTGGTTTCCGCCTCGCGACCAAGGCTGGCATCTCCATCTGCATCGACGACATGCTGGTCCCGCCCGAGAAGCAGGACATCATCGGCCGGGCCCAGAAGGAGGTCAAGGAGATCGAGCAGCAGTACGTGTCGGGTCTGGTCACGGCGGGCGAGCGCTACAACAAGGTCGTCGACATCTGGGGCAAGTCGGGTGACGAGGTCTCCAAGGTCATGATGAACCGTCTCTCCCGGGAGATGGTTATGGACCGGCATGGCAACCAGGTTCCGCAGGAGTCGTTCAACTCGATCTACATGATGGCCGACTCCGGAGCCCGTGGCTCAGCCGCCCAGATCCGCCAGGTGGCCGGCATGCGAGGTCTGATGGCCAAGCCAGATGGCTCCATCATCGAGACCCCGATCACGGCCAACTTCCGTGAGGGCCTGAACGTGCTGGAGTACTTCATCTCCACCCACGGCGCCCGCAAGGGCCTGGCCGACACGGCGCTCAAGACCGCCAACTCCGGTTACCTGACACGCCGTCTGGTGGACGTGACGCAGGACCTGGTGGTGACCGAAGACGACTGCGGCACTCAGGACGGCTCCTTGATGCGCGCGATTGTCGAGGGCGGTGAGGTGATCGAGTCGCTGCGTGATCGTATCCTCGGCCGCGTCACGGCCGAAGAGGTGGTCCACCCCGAGACCCAGGCGGTCATCGTCGTTGCCGGCAAGATGCTGGATGAGGACACCATCGAGGATCTGGAAGCCGCCGGGGTGGACGAGGTCAAGGTGCGGACCGCGCTGACCTGCGAAACGCGCTTCGGCATCTGCTCCAAGTGCTACGGACGGGATCTGGGCCGTGGCGGGCTGGTGAACCTGGGTGAAGCGGTGGGGGTGATCGCCGCGCAGTCCATCGGCGAGCCCGGCACCCAGCTCACCATGCGCACCTTCCACATCGGGGGTGCGGCTTCCCGTGCGGCCATCGCCTCCAGCGTCGAGGCCAAGTCGAATGGAGCCATCGGTTTCAACGCCACCATGCGTTATGTGACCAACGGCAAGGGCGAGCAGGTTGTCAT
>VERU01000409.1 GCA_018882485.1 Rhodoferax sp.
GGCCCAGGCGCAGTACTTGCAACCGATGCACTTGTCGTAATCGACCAGCACGATGCCGTCTTCCTTGCGCTTGTAGCTGGCCCCGGTCGGGCACACCGGCACGCAGGGCGGGTCTTCGCAGTGCAGGCAGCTCTTGGGGAAATGGATGGTGTCGGTGCCGGGAAAGGTGCCGGCCTCGTAGGTCTGCACCCGGTTGAAGAAGGTACCGGTCGGGTTGGCGCCGTAGGCGTTCAGGTCAGCCAGCGGTCCGGCGCTGCCGGAGGTGTTCCACTGCTTGCAGGACGTGACGCAGGCGTGGCAGCCCACGCACACATTGAGGTCGATCACCAGCGCCAGCTGCCTGGCCAGCGTCTCACCAGGCAGCGCCCGCACGCTGGCTGGCGACGCAGCAGGCGGCGTGCGGCCACCGGCCGGCGCCTCCGTCACCGGGTTGGACTGCAGCAGATCCTTGAGCCAGCGCATCATGGTATTTTCCGTCCTGCAAAGTAGCTGAGCACCTGCGCCGCGCGACCCCGCACACCGGGGGGCGCCGGCACGGCCTGGATCTGCGGAAACGACACGGCCGCCTCGAGGGGTTCGGCCGGACGGATGCGCACGCGCACGTCGTACCAGCCGGCCTGCCCGGTGATGGGGTCGGAGTTGCTGATGGCGCCCTTGCCATCGGCGTTGCCGAAAGGCAGCTCTTCCGAGATCAGGTGGTTCAGCAGAAAGCCCTTGCGCGACTCGTCCGCACCAGGGGCCAGCTGCCAGGCGCCGTCGGCCTTGCCGATGGCGTTCCAGGTCCAGACCGTGCCGGGCTCCACCGCCTCGCTGTAGCGCAGCATGCAGCGCACCCGACCCCACTGGCTTTCCACCCAGCACCAGCCGCCATCGGCGATGCCCGCCGCCTGCGCCGTGCGCGGGTTGACGTGCAGGTAGTTGTGGCTGTGGATCTGGCGCAGCCAGGCGTTCTGCGAATCCCAGGCGTGGTACATGGCCATGGGCCGCTGGGTGATGGCATTGAGCGGATAGGCCTCGCGGTCGGTCACCGCGTCTTCCAGCGGCGCGTACCAGAAAGGCAGCGGGTCGAAATAGGTGGCAATCCGCTCGCGCAGGGCCTCGGGCGGCTGTCGGCCTGCCGTCTTGCCCTGGGCCGCCAGCCGAAAGCTCTGCAGGGTGTCGGAATAGATCGCCAGCTGCACCGGATCGCTTTTCTGGCGCCAGCCCTTTTCCTTGGCAAAGTCCAGGTAAGCCCGGTTCCAGTTGCGCATGTAGTGCATGCCTTCTGGCATGTGGTACTGGAACACGCAGTTGTTGGCGGCATAGGCTTCCCACTGTCTGGGGTTGGGTTCGCCGCGCAGGTGCTCGTCGCCGTTCTTGCCACGCCAGCCCATCAGAAAACCGATGCCCGGCTGCGGCTGGAAGTTCACCACGAAGTCCGGGTAGCCGCTGAACTTGCGGCTCCCTTCGGCCGTGGTGAAGGCCGGGAACTTGAGGCGCGAAGCCAGTTCCACCAGCACCTCCTGGAAGGGCCGGCACTGCCCCGGCGGCGCCACCACCGGCACCCGCACCGAATCCACCGGGCCGTCGAATTCGGAGATCGGCCGGTCCAGCATGCTCATCACATCGTGCCGCTCCAGGTAGGTGGTGTCGGGCAGCACCAGGTCGGCGAAGGCCACCGTCTCGCTCTGGAAGGCGTCGCACACCACCAGGAAAGGGATCACGTGCTCGCCGGTCTCGTCCTTGCGGTTGAGCATCTCGCGCACCGCCATGGTGTTCATGGAGCTGTTCCAGGCCATGTTGGCCATGAAGATCAGCAGCGTGTCGATGCGGTACGGGTCGCCCTTGGCCGCGTTGGTGATCACGTTGTGCATCAGGCCGTGGGCCGACAGCGGGTGCTCCCACGAAAACGCATGGTCGATGCGGATCGGCGAACCATCGGGGTTGATGGCCAGCTCGTCGGGGTGCGCCGGAAAGCCCAGCGGCGCCGCATTGAGCGGGGTGTTCGGCTGGATCATCTCGGGCGAATTGAAGGCGCGGTAATTGGGCACGATGTGGCGCGGATACGGCGCCTTGTGCCGGAACCCACCCGGCGCGTCGATGGTGCCCAGCACGCTCATCAGCACCGCCAGCGCCCGCACCGTCTGAAAACCGTTGGAGTGGGCCGCCAGCCCGCGCATCGCATGAAAGGCCAGCGGCCGCGCCTGGGTGGTGGAGTGCACCTTGCCCCAGGCGTCGGTCCAGGGGATGGGGAGCTCAAAGGCCTGCTTGAGCGCCGCGTCGCCCATCTCAAGGGCCAACGCCCGGATGCGCCCGGCGTCGATGCCGGTGATACCAGCCGCCCACTCGGGCGTGCAGGACGCCACCCGCTCGCGCAGCAGCTGGAACGCGGGGGCCACCCGGGTGCCGTCGGCCAGGGTGTAGTGCCCTTCCAGGGCGAGGTCACACCCCTCGGCAACACCCTCGGGATAGGCGTTCCTGACCCCAGCGCTGGACAGGTCCCACACCAGCTTGTTGTGCGGGTTGCGGCCGTCGCCCGGCGCGCCCCGGGCCGGGTCGGGGTCGAAGGCGAACAGGCCCTCGCGGGGCCCCTCGTCCAGCACCACCAGCTGCGGCGCGTTGGTGTAGCGCTTGAGGAAGGCGTGGTCGATCAGGTCCTGAGCGATCAGCTCGTGCAGCAGCGCCATGAACAGCGCGCCGTCGGTGCCGGGCTTGATCGGTATCCACTCGTCGGCAATCGCCGAGTAGCCGGTGCGCACCGGGTTGATCGAGATGAAGCGACCGCCCGCGCGCTTGAACCGGGACAGCGCAATCTTCATCGGGTTGCTGTGGTGGTCTTCGGCGGTGCCGATCATCACGAACAGCCTGGCGCGCTCCAGGTCGGGGCCGCCGAACTCCCAGAAGCTGCCGCCCACGCTGTAGATCATGCCGGCGGCCATGTTGACCGAGCAGAAGCCCCCGTGCGCCGCGTAATTGGGCGTGCCGAACTGGCGCGCAAACAGGCCGGTCAGGGCCTGCATCTGGTCGCGCCCGGTGAACAGGGCGAACTTCTTGGGATCGGTGGCGCGAATCTTGGCCAGGCGCTCGGTCAGCAGGTCCAGCGCCTGCTCCCAGGAGATCGGATCGAACTCGCCAGCGCCACGCTCGCTGCCCGGGCGGCGCAGCAGCGGCTGCGTCAGGCGCGCCGGCGACACCTGCTTCATGATGCCGGAGGCGCCCTTGGCGCAGATCACACCCTGGTTGAGGG
>VERU01000410.1 GCA_018882485.1 Rhodoferax sp.
ACCTGGCGCTTCCTCTACAAGAACCGCCTGGAACAGCGCCATTGGCATGTGCTGGAACAAGACCGCGTCGCCGTCGAGCACATGGAGCCCGACGCCAACCAGCGCGAGCACCTGTACGAGCACGACGTGGGCCTGTCACGCCTGCGCAAGATCATGCAGAGTCTGGCGCAGCGGCAGTTGGGGTAGTGCGGGCGCGGCGCACGGTTCGCATGGCCACACGATGAGTTGGGTCAAGAGCCGCAGCGCCCAGGATCCAACCCCAGGATAGCGGCGACTGAAAGGTGGAAAGCGGGTCGTTGCCCAGCCGGAGGTGCAGCAGCGCGTGCACGATGGCGAAGGCCGCTGGACAAGGGCCAAAGACCGCGAACCGGGCGACGCCATGCTGCACCCCGAGGGCATGACCCGGCACCTGACCAGCCTGCAGGCCAGTGGTCCATGAGCAGGGTGTGGCCATGCCCGACAATTCGACTCTTTGATGAACCTCGATCTCGCCGTGCTGGCGTCTTTCACCCTGTACTGGGCGGCGGTGGTGCCCACGCCGGGCCCCAATGTGCTGATGGTCACGCATGTGGCGGTGACGCGGCGGCCGGCCCATGTGGTGTTTGCCATTGGAGGCAACCTGGCCGGCATCGCGCTGCTGGCCAGCCTGGCGCTGGTGGGCTGGGCGGCGGTGCTGCAGACCTTTCCCTGGCTGCGGCTGGGGGTGAGCGTGTTTGGCGGGCTGTACCTGATGTGGACCGGTGGGTCGCTGCTGCGCCGTGCCCGCTCGGGCGCCACCCTGGCGGCCCCGTCTGCAAAGCACTCGGGTGATACGCCGGCTGACTACCGGCGCACCCTGGCGCTGGGTTTTGTCACCGCGCTGTCCAACGCGCAGGCCATATTGTTCATCACCTCGATCTTTGCGGCCACCGGGGTGCTCCATGCCAGCGTGGCCACAGGTTTTGCCAGCATCGCCATCATCCTCGTTTGCAATGCCAGCTACCTGGCTCTGCTGGGCTGGCTGTTCCAGCGCGCTCGGGTGCGGGCCGGTTACGCGCGCTTTCGGGGCGTGCTGGACGGGACGATCGGCACCCTGTTTGTGCTGTTCGGCGCCCGGCTGCTGTGGCGGGCGCTAGGGGCCTGAGCCGGCGGCGGGTTGCGCCTGGTCCGGTCGGCTGGCCTTGAATTCGGCGCAGTAATCCCGCTCGGGCGCGGCAGCGGTGGGCCAGACCGCATCGAAGTTTGCTCCTGATAGCGTAGCAAGCTTTCCTTGACTGGCAAGGAAAAGAACCGATTTTGACCGGATTTCCGGTGCCAGGTGGCGTGGCACGCCCAGGTCTCGGTGGGCATGGCCGTGGCCGGTCAGCAGCAACACGGTCTTGCCAGGCTGGACGCTGCGGGCCACGGTGTCGGCCATGGCGCGGTCGCGGGCGATCTGCACCCGGGTCATGGGGGCAATCTGCGATTCGGGCAACAGCCCGCAGTGGCCCTCCCGGATCGCCTGGCGCTGCGCCTGCAGCGCTTCCGGCGGCAGCCGTTGATCCAGCAGGGTGTCGGCCATGGCGCCCCGCATCCCCGTGTTGGGCAGGTTGGCTCCCAGCACCGGCACGCCCGCCCGCACCGCGGCCATCACCGCCGGCGCGTACCGCGCCCAGGGCCAGGCCCGGGCGTCCCATTGCAACGCGGCCTGCACCTGGGTTTCAGTGGCTCCGGCCGGCAGGCCTGCGGTGCTGCCGCCCTGAGGCGCCATCTCCAGCGTCAGGGCCGCCAGTTGCCGGCGCCCGGCCAGGGCCTGCGTCACGCGGGTGTGGAGCACGGCGTGGTCTGTGGCATCGTGCTGTTCGCCCAGCAGCAGCGCGTCGCTGGGCAGCAGGCTCGCCAGCTGGCGGGCGATCGGGTCGGCGGGGGGCAGGGCGCAGCCCGTCAGGCTGGCTGCCACCAGCAGCGTGAGGGCACCGAGGCCGCGGCGCTGCGTCACCACCGGGGCTCAGTGCACCACAACGGGGTTCTGGGCCAGTTCGGCGTATTGCTCCAGCGTGTCCTCGACCTCTTCCTGGGTCGGGGTCCGGCGCTGCCATTCGGTGATGTGCTGCTGGAACAGTTCGGCCCACGAGCCGTCCAGATAGACCTCTTTGCCCGAGCGCTTATCGACGATCTCGAAGCCGTGGCGGGCAAGTGTCGGCACCACCAGCACCTGCGCGTGCCCGCTGCGGCCGGCTTCGGCTGCTTTGTCCACCGGTACGGCGTTGGCCAACACATGCGTGACCGAAAACGTTTCAGAGTCGTAGAGCGTGTGCATGATTCATTATCCAGCAAGGGCGTTTGCCGTGCAGGTGGTTGCGGCCCGGCCCGATTTCAAGGGCCGGCGCAGACCCGCCAAGCCCGTCAGGATGGCGACTCCGTGCCCAGCCAGAGCTGGTCGACCCGGTCGCCGTTGGGGTCGGTGATGCGCACCCGCACCGGCAGGTAGGCCTGCGCGGGCGCCAGCCAGATTTCGACTCGCTGGTCGAATTCCTTGCGCGGGTTGCGCACCAGCCGCACCGCCTGCAGGGTGCCGCCCGGCAACTCCAGGGTTTCGGTTGCGTCCACCGTGAACAGCCAGGTGTCGGCGTCCCGCGGGCCGATGGTCTGGATGGTGAGCGTGCTCGCGGCGGGGTAACGGGCCGGTTCGCCAGCCAGCAGGGCGCCCAGTTGCAGCAGGACGCTCAGCCGGTCCTGGGCTCCGGCGAGCAGGGGCGCGTCGGGGGTGTTGGCGCTGAACATCACCCGCCCCTGGGCCCGGTTGAAGTGGGCGGCCACCTCGCTGCGGGTCCTGTCCGAAAAACGCACGGGCCGCAAGCCGTCCTCATCCAGCTGGCCCCGGCTGGTCTGTACCCGGGACTGGCCGAAGGCGCTGAATGACAGGCGCGTGGCGTAGTCCCGCCCGTCATGTTGCCAAAGCAGCTCGGACGAGAGTACAAAGGGAAACTTGTTGGCCTCGACCCGGTACCTGAGCCGGGCCGGCGGCGGGATCATCACCCTGGCCGGGGCCGATAGTTCCCGGGGCGGACGCGCTGGTGCGGTGTCGGCCTCGGCGGGCGCGGCGGCCACCGAGGCCCCAGCCTGGGCCGGCGCCGAGGCCGGGGCCAGTGCCTCGGTGGCACGCACCTGGCTCGCCGGTGCCTCGGTCGCCTGACTCGGGGACGGTCTGGCGGCGGCGTCATCGGGTCGCTCCGGCGCCGCGGGGTCCAGGGTCGCCACCGGCG
>VERU01000017.1 GCA_018882485.1 Rhodoferax sp.
CACCAGCACCGTTTGAGGACCTGTGGCAAGAAGATCCTTGACGGCGCCCAGACGGACGCCCTGCCGGTTCACGACCTCCAACCTCAGCAGGTCGACCCAGTAATACTCGTCGGTGGCTGCCGTCGGGAAACTGGCGCGGCTGACAAAAATCCTGGCACCCCTGAACCGCTCGGCCTGAGCACGATCATCGACACCGCGAACGTTCGCTACCACAGCGTCGGAGTGGTCCCGCACCTCAACAATCGGAAGCCGAAGAACGCCCGTGAAGGCTTGGATTCCCCGCTCGGCGGGACGCACATACCAGCGCTTGGAAGAATACAAAGCCTGGGGTTCGGCGCTGTAGGGCTGAACCTTGAGCCAGCCCTTGATACCCCAGGCATCCACCACCCGCCCGACCTCTACGGCGTCCGCCGGCATGTCGGCAGACTCGGGGCCAAGCACCATGGGACGTTCAGACGGCCTTGGCAGCAGCTTGCCGGATGAGACGCTCCACCGTAGGCGACGCCTGGGCCCCGACGCCCTTCCAGTACGTCAGACGATCCTGGGCAATGCGGATACCTTCTTCATTGGCTGTCGCGATCGGGTTGTAGAAACCAATGCGCTCAATGAACCGGCCATCCCGGCGGGTCCGCTTGTCAGCGACGACGATGTTGAAAAAGGGGCGGGCTTTGGCTCCACCGCGAGCGAGTCGAATGACGACCATGGTTTATCCTTTGGGTTGTGGGAGCGGACCCACACAGTCAAATAACGTATCCAGTGTGTGAGACACGCAACTTGACCACCCGGTCAGTGCCACGCTGGAAAACCAGAAATTATAACGATGGAACCCACCATGCTCAGCTTGAGAGCCAGCCAACCTGCGGATATTGCCGCCATAACTCAGATCTATGCGCACCATGTCCTGAACGGAACCGGAACCTTTGAGATCGACCCACCGTCAATGGATGACATGGCTCACCGGCGCGACGAAGTTCTCGCCCGAGGTCTCCCGTATCTGGTAGCCTGTGACGATGGTGAGGTCGTCGGTTTCGCCTACTGCAACTGGTTCAAGCCGCGACCGGCTTATCGATACTCTGCCGAAGACTCCATCTACATCGCGCCTCATGTTGCGGGGCGCGGGCTTGGCAGTGCCCTGCTGGCGGAGTTGATCACACAGGCAGAACGCGCGGGAATTCGCAAACTGATCGCTGTGATCGGTGATTCGGCCAACCAGGCCTCGGTCGGGGTCCACCGAAAGGCCGGCTTCCATGAAGTGGGTCTGATCCGATCCTGCGGTTGGAAATTCGACCGCTGGCTGGATATCGTCCTGATGGAGAAACCCCTGGGTCTGGCCGATCGAAGCCCGCCTCCTCCGAGCACACCGGCATGAAAAACAAGACCCTGGCCTCGTGGATAGCCTTTCTGGGCGGACCGCTGGGCCTTCATCGGTTCTACCTGCACGGGTGGGCAGACACCTTGGGCTGGCTGCTTCCCGTGCCGACCGCCCTGGGAATATACGGTCTGAACCGGATCGGACAGTTCGGCATGGACGACACCCTAGGCTGGGCCTTGATCCCTGTGGGCGGACTCACGGTCGCCGGTTGCGCTCTGACTGCCATTGTCTACGCGCTGACTCCTGCTGAGCAATGGAACGCCAGGTTCAATCCCGGCGGCCCTGACGATTCAGCGGCGGGCAGGACGGGGTGGCTTACCGTAGCCGCCCTGGTCGCGGCGCTCATGGTCGGGGCCACCGTGCTGATGAGCAGCATCGTCATCGGCGCGCAGAAATACTTCGAAAGTCAGGTGGAGGCCGCTCGACAGATATCTCAATAAAATTGGGCTATAGTCTTACTGTACAAGCATTGTTTGCTCTCCTTTTGAGAGCAAATCAAAACAGCTGCATGCTGATCCAATAGGCGACTGCAGCGACGAAGGCGCTGGCCGGGATGGTCAGTACCCAGGCCCAGACGATGTTGCCTGCCACACCCCAGCGGACCGCACTGGCGCGTTGCACGGATCCCACGCCCACAATGGCTCCCGTGATGGTGTGGGTGGTCGATACCGGAATTCCCAGTGCTGTGGCCAGGAACAGGGTCATCGCACCGCCGGTTTCCGCACAAAATCCACCGACCGGTTTGAGCTTGGTGATTCGTTGGCCCATGGTCTTCACGATTCGCCATCCGCCGAACAAAGTGCCGGCCCCGATGGCCAGGTAACAGGCGACGATGACCCAGGTAGGTGGCACCTTGTCGGCGGCCGACGCATAACCGGTCGCCAGCAGCAGCATCCAGATGATGCCGATGGTCTTCTGCGCGTCATTGCCCCCATGACCCAGGCTGTAGGCGCCAGCTGAAACCAGTTGCAGCCGGCGAAACCACTGATCGACCCGGGAGGGCCGCGCCCGGCGGAACAGCCAGGCCACCAGCACCATCATCAAGGAGCCCAGCAGAAAACCCAGCAAGGGCGAGACGAAGATGAACGCCACCGTCCGCCAGACTCCCGTGGCAATAAGGGCACCGGACCCCGCCTTGGCCATCACAGCCCCGACGATACCGCCGATCAGCGCATGCGAAGAGCTGCTCGGGATTCCGTAGTACCACGTCACCACATTCCAGGAAATCGCACCGAGCAGGGCCCCGAACACGACGTGGGTATCCACTACGCCCGGTTGCACGATCCCTTTGCCTACCGTGGCCGCCACGCTGAGATGGAAAACAAAAATCGCAAACACATTGAAGAAAGCGGCAAAGGCAACCGCCTGAGTCGGTCGCAAGACCCCGGTGGAGACCACGGTTGCAATCGAATTCGCCGCATCATGAAAGCCATTCATGAAGTCGAACAGGATGGCCAACACCACCAGCAGCACCACCACCCACAGGGCCGTCTGAACGGTTTCCATCTGCCGCCCGGCCTCAGGAATTTTCGAGGATCACACCCTCGATCAGGTTGGCCACATCCTCACAGCGGTCCGTGATGGTTTCGAGGAGCTCATAAATGGCCTTGAGCTTGATGACCTCCCGCACATCCGGCTCCTCACGGAACAGCTTGCTCATGGCACTGCGCATCACACGGTCTGCGTCGCTCTCAAGGCGATCGATTTCCTCGCAGGTCTTGAGCGCCGCCTCGGCATGGTCGTGTTCCGCGATGCGATCGAGCAGCTTGACAGCGTCGCGAACCCGCTCGCAGCAACGAACGCTGATGTCGGTCAGGCGGGTGATCTCTTCGGTCATGTGGCGCACATCGTAAAGCGCCATGGTTTCTGCGGAATCCTGGATCAAGTCGGCCACGTCGTCCATCGTGTTGATCAGCCCATGGATCTGCTCACGGTCTATCGGCGTGATGAAGGTCTTGTGCAGCATGCGGCTGACTTCATGCGTGACCCGGTCGGCCGCTCGCTGCGTTGTCCACGTCCTGGTTGTACTTGTCCCGCAGGTGCACATCACCGTAATTGGCAACCAGTTGGGAAAACGCCCGGGCCGCCTCAACGATGCGGTCCGCATGCTGGTTGAACATCTCGAAAAAATTGCCTTCGCGCGGCAGAAGCTTGCCAAATATCATGAGGTGTTCCTGGACCGTGCCGTTGTGTATTTTTCGTGTCCGAAATATGACATTCAAGTTTAACCCTGTGATCGTGCATCACGCGCCGCGAAACATGAAATACACGGCACCCACCAGACAGAGAGCCGCCCACAGATAGTCCAGTCTGGGAGGCTCCTTCAAATAAACCCATGCGAACGGAACAAAAACCGTCAGCGTGACCACCTCCTGAATGATCTTGAGTTGAGCCACCGACAAACCAGCCTCCCGATAACCGATCCGATTGGCCGGCACCTGCAGCAGGTATTCAAAGAGGGCGATACCCCAACTGACCAATGCCGCCCAATACCAGGGTGCCACGCTCAAACTGCGCAAGTGGCCGTACCAGGCGAAGGTCATGAACAAGTTGCTGCCCAGCAGCATCAGCAGGGTGAGGCTGAGCGGCGACAGCGTAGGCAACAACACCATGAACGGATACTCCTGAGGATTCGGTGGAGCGCAGCCAAAAAAAAGCCCCGGGGGCGGGACGCCGGGGCTGAGCGAACAGGGCTGCCGGGCTGGCAGCAGCGGTCAGGCGGGCACTTGGGCGGCCGCTTCGACGTAGTCCGATACCTGATCGAAATTCAGGTACCGGTACACCGCATCACTGGCCGCCGTCAAGACTCCCATGTCCTTGAGGTACTCCTCCCGGTTGGGTATGCGACCGAGCTTGGAACAGATCGCGGCCAGCTCGGCACTGCCCAGGTACACATTGCTGTTGCGCCCGAGCCGGTTCGGAAAATTGCGGGTGGACGTGGAGAACACGGTCGCGCCTTCCTTGACCTGCGCCTGATTGCCCATGCACAGGCTGCAGCCCGGCATTTCCATGCGGGCTCCAGCGGTGCCGAGTACCCCATAATGCCCCTCCTCGGTCAACTGCTTCGCATCCATTTTGGTCGGAGGCGCCATCCAGAGTTTCACCGGAATGTCGCGCTTGTTTTCAAGCAGCTTGCTGGCCGCTCGGAAATGTCCGATATTGGTCATGCACGAACCGATAAAGACCTCATCGATCCTGGCGCCTGCCACCTCCGAGAGGGTCTTCACATCGTCCGGGTCATTCGGACAGGCGACGATCGGCTCGTGGATGTCGGCCAGATCGATTTCGATGACTGCAGCGTACTCCGCGTCCGAATCCGCCTTCAAAAGCTGCGGGTCGGCCAGCCAGGCTTCCATGGCCTTGATACGACGCTGGATCGTGCGGACATCGGCGTAACCGCTTGCGATCATCCACTTCAGCATCGTGATGTTGCTGTTGATGTACTCGATGATCGGCTCCTTGTTCAGGTGCACCGTGCATCCTCCGGCGCTGCGCTCAGCAGACGCATCGCTCAACTCGAACGCCTGCTCAACCTTCAGGTCCGGCAGGCCTTCGATTTCCAGAATGCGGCCCGAGAAGATGTTTTTCTTGCCTTGCTTGGCGACGGTCAGCAGCCCTGCCTTGATGGCATACAGCGGAATCGCGTTGACGAGGTCGCGCAGCGTCACGCCGGGTTGCATCTGTCCCTTGAAGCGCACCAGAACACTCTCGGGCATGTCCAGAGGCATCACACCGGTGGCAGCACCGAAAGCCACCAGACCAGAGCCAGCTGGGAAGCTGATGCCGATCGGAAACCGTGTGTGGCTGTCACCGCCTGTACCCACGGTATCGGGCAGCAACATGCGGTTCAGCCAGCTGTGGATGATGCCGTCGCCCGGACGCAGGCTCACCCCTCCCCGGGTGCTGATGAACTCGGGAAGCTCATGGTGCATCTTCACATCGACCGGCTTGGGATAGGCCGCCGTATGGCAAAACGATTGCATCACCAGATCGGCGCTGAACCCCAGACAGGCGAGATCTTTGAGTTCGTCTCGGGTCATGGGGCCCGTGGTGTCTTGGGAACCCACGCTGGTCATGCGGGGCTCGCAATAGGTGCCCGGACGGACCCCCTGCTGCTGACCCTGGACCACCGGCAGCCCGCAAGCCCGGCCGACCATCTTCTGGGCCAGGGTGTAGCCCTTGCCCGTGTCTGCGGGGTTTTGCGGCAGGCGAAACAGATTGCTGGGGGCCAGGCCCAGCGCTTCCCTGGCCTTGGCCGTCAGGCCTCTTCCGATGATCAGCGGGATCCGGCCCCCGGCACGCACCTCATCAAACAGCACCTCGCTCTTGATACGGAACTCGGCCACCACCTGACCATCCTTCAGAACCCGGCCATCGTAGGGTCGCAGTTCCACGGTATCGCCCATGTTCAACTGGCTCACATCCAGTTCGATCGGCAGTGCGCCGGAATCTTCCATCGTGTTGTAGAAGATCGGCGCGATCTTTCCGCCTAGGCAGACCCCGCCAAACCGCTTGTTGGGTACGAATGGAATGTCCTGCCCGGTGAACCACAAAACGGAATTGGTGGCGGACTTGCGGGAGGAGCCCGTGCCGACCACATCGCCCACGTAGGCCACTTGGTGGCCCCGGGCACGCAAGTCGGACAGGAAATTGACCGGACCCCGCTTGCCGTCTTCCTCGGGGACGATACCCGGCCGTGCGTTCTTGTGCATGGCCAAGGCATGCAAGGGAATATCGGGTCGGCTGAACGCGTCCGGGGCCGGCGACAAGTCATCGGTATTGATTTCCCCGGCCACCTTGAACACCGTGAGCATGATGGACTCCGGCACTTGGGGTCGAGAGGTGAACCATTCGGCGTCGGCCCAGCTCTGCAGCACCGCCCGAGCGTGCAAATTCCCCGCGTCGGCCTTTTCCTTCACGTCGTGGAACTGGTCGAACATCAACAAGGTCTTCTTCAACCCAGCGGCCGCAACCTCTGCAACGGCACCGTCGTCCAGCAAATCCACCAACGGGCTGATGTTGTAGCCGCCCAGCATGGTCCCCAGCAGTTCGGTCGCCTGGGCGCGCGACAGCAGCGGACAGACTTCAGACCCGTGCGCCACCGCCGCCAGATAACTGGCCTTGACCTTGGCTGCGTCGTCCACACCCGCGGGCACACGGTGCGTGATCAATTCGACCAATGTGCGCTCCTCGCCAGCGGGCGGGCTCTTGAGCAATTCGATCAATTCTGCCGTCTGGCGGGCCGTCAGCGGCAGTGGCGGAATGCCGAGAGCGGCGCGTTCGGCAACATGGGCACGGTAACTCTGCAACATGGTTCTCTCCTTTTCGATCTACACATCAAATCAGGCTAAAACCCTTGAAAAACAAGGATTTAGCGCTATAAAGTTCATAGCAAATCAGGGCGCGGCCATCCTACGCGTCAAAAAAAACCTTGGCCTGGGCCGGAATCGGCTGGCCCAATCGGTGCGCCCGCTCCAGCACCTGCCAGAAATAACGGTAGCTGGCACGGTCGTGCAGTTTTCCTCCCGCAGCGATCGGCGCCCAATCGACCCGCTGCGCAGCCAGCAGGATATCCCCTGCCAAGATGACCTCGGAGGAATCCGGCTCAAAAGCCTCCAGGATGGGCTGAATCTGCGTCGGGTGGATGCTCCACATACGGGTATAACCCAGTCGGCTTGCCACCTGCCGGGCCGCAGACCGCAGCCTGTTCATGTCGTGGAGTTCGGTCACCACACAGTGCGACGGTACCTTGGCGTTGGCATGGCAGGCCGCAGCAATGGCCAGTTTGGCCTGCAGAACCAAGGGGTGCGAGAACTGATCCAGGCCCCCCGGATCATCGGCCAGCCCCATGGCCTGGGCGGGAATCGCGCCACCGTGCGCCGATACAAAATCCATGAGCCCGAAACTCAGGGACTCGACCGCAGGGTGCGCCGCCAGATCAAAGACCTGGTGCACCGCTGCGGGAGATTCGATCAGGGCATGCAACGGCAACGGGGTGCTACGGCCCGCTCGCTCAGCGGCCCGCGCCACCAAGCGAGCCGCGCGATCAAGGTCATGGGTCGATTCCACTTTGGGAATCATCACGTGGCACAAGGACGGGGCCACCGTGCCGACGATCAACGCCACATCCTGCTCGAAGGCCGGATGATCCACCGGATGCAGGCGGACGGCGACCCGCCGCCGCAGCCCACCCCAGCCAGGCGCAGTCTCCCGGATCAGTTCCGCCACCCCCTGCGCATGCTCGCGCTCTTCACCGACCGGTGCGCCATCCTCGCAATCCAGCGTCACGTCGAACAGGCACCAGCCCCGCTGCTGGGCCATTTCCATCTGGAGGGCCAGGCTCTTGCGCATGCGCGACTCGACCCCACAATAGTGGTCGCAGACCGGCAGGGCCGCAGGGGCAGCCTGCGCACCCAGCAAAATGTCGCGCGGGTTGGCCATGGGCCCTCGCCCGGTGTTCAGTCAGAGTAGATGGGCAACGCCGGCCTGCTCGTCCTGCAGTTCCTTGAGTGTCTTGTCGATGCAGCCCTGGCTGAAGGCGTCAATCGGCAGTCCCTCCAGCATCTTGTACTCACCGCCCTCACACGTCACAGGGAAACCAAACATCGTGTCCTTGGGAATGCCGTACTGACCATCCGACGCAATGCCCATGGTGACCCACCGCCCATTGGTGCCCAGAGCCCAGTCGCGCATGTGATCGATCGCCGCATTGGCAGCCGAAGCAGCCGACGACACACCCCGCGCCGCAATGATGGCGGCCCCCCGCTTGCCCACCGTCGGCAAAAAGGTGTTGGCGTTCCAGTCATGGTCGTTGATGCTATCCTTGACGCTCACCCCGTCGATGGTCGCAAAGCGGTAATCCGCGTACATGGTGGGCGAGTGGTTGCCCCAAACTGCCATTTTCTCGATGCTGGCCACGGGCTTGCCCGTCTTGGACGCAATCTGGCTCAAGGCCCGGTTGTGGTCGAGTCGCAGCATGGCCGTGAAATTGCGCCGGGGCAGGTCTGGCGCGCTCTTCATGGCGATGTAGGCATTGGTATTGGCCGGATTACCCACCACCAGCACCTTCACGTTGCGGCTGGCGACCGCGTTCAGCGCCTTGCCCTGGGCCGTGAATATCTCTGCGTTCACCGCCAACAACTCGGCACGCTCCATGCCGGGTCCGCGAGGACGTGAGCCAATCAGCAGTGCGTAGTCAACATCCTTGAATGCGGTCATCGGGTCGCTGTGGGCCTCCATGCCGACCAACAAGGGGAACGCGCAATCCTGCAGTTCCATCATCACCCCCTGCAAAGCCTGCTGCGGTTTTTCCATGGGAACCTCCAGCAACTGCAGGATCACGGGCTGATCCTTGCCAAGCATCTCGCCCGAAGCGATACGAAACAGGATGGCGTAACCGATCTGGCCAGCGGCGCCCGTGACGGCAACTCGGACAGGCTTCTTGCTCATGGTAGTGACTCCGGAGGTGATGGAAGGGTTGACGATGGCCGGCGAACCAACCGGTTGCGTCGAAGTGTACTCTGGAAAACCCTAGGTCGTCAATTTGTCTTATGTCTTATATAAGATATGATTCACAGCCTGCACCGCCGAGGCAAACCCTTTGCGCAACCTTCCCATGGCCCAGACTCCACCCAGTTTCGCCGACACCGAGCCCGCGGCCCCCGCGACGACCGGAGGCGCTTCGGGTGCCGCCCCCGCCTTCAGTCCTTTGTACCAGCAAATCAAAGGGCTGATCCTGAACAGCCTCCGGCTGGGCGAGTGGAAGCCCGGCGAGCCCATCCCGAGCGAATTCGACCTCGCAGCCCGGTTTCGGGTCAGCCAGGGCACGGTTCGCAAGGCCGTCGATGAACTGGCGGCCGACAACCTGCTGGTGCGTCGGCAGGGCAAGGGCACCTTTGTGGCCACGCACGCTGCCCAGCACATCCGTTACCGCTTTCTCAAGCTGGTGCCAGACGCCACGGTCCGGGACCGTGAAGCGCCGGCAACCCGAACCATCGTGGAATGCCGCCGTCTGCGAGCGAACGCCGACGTCGCGCGGGCGCTGAACCTGCGCAGTGGCGACCCTGTGCTGCAGGTCCGCAGAGTGCTCGCATTTGCCGAGCGCCCAACCATACTGGAAGACATCTGGCTGCCAGGCTCCTCCTTCAAGGGACTGACGGCCGAACGCCTGCGGGAGCATGACGGGCCGATGTACGCCCTGTTCGAAACCGAGTTCGGAGTGCGCATGGTCCGCGCAGAGGAAAAAATCCGGGCGGTTGCGGCCGATGCACAGCAGGCCGAACTTCTTCGGGTCTCGCCGGGTGTCCCGCTACTGAGCGTGGAACGGATTGCCTTCACCTACCACGATGTGCCGATGGAGCTTCGTCGCGGGCTCTACCTCACGGACTCACACCACTATCGCAATGAGCTGAGCTGAGGCCGCGGTTTGAAACCTTGATGTCAGCTTGCTGCGTTGCAATAGAATTTTGCGTGAACCGCCGTCCCGATTCGATCACGCCGTCACCCAGGAAACTCCTCCCATGACCGAGACCGCCAACGCGCTGGCCAAGAAGCGCCCGGAATTCAGAAACATCAACGCCATCCGGGATCTGCGCACCTACCGGCTTCCGCCGGCTGGCTGGGTATCCATCCTCCATCGGGTCAGCGGGGCCTTGATGTTCCTGCTGCTGCCCTTCGTGATCTGGATGTTCGACACGTCCATATCCTCCGAAATCTCGTTCGGCCGGTTCAAGGCCGCCTTTGAATCCGGCCTGCTCGGTCTGCCGGGCTGGTTCTGGAAGTGCGTGGCCCTGGCACTGATCTGGGCCTACCTGCACCACCTGATTGCAGGCCTGAGGCACGTCTGGATGGACACCCGCCACGCCGTGTCCAAGGAATTCGGGCGCGCGTCGGCGCTGGTCACCCTGGGTCTCGGGTCCACGTTGACCCTGATCCTGGCTCTCAAGCTGTTTGGCGTCTACTGAAGGAGTTCCCCATGGCAGTCAACTACGGCTCCCGACGTCTGGTAGTCGGCGCTCACTATGGCCTGCGTGACTGGCTCGCGCAGCGCGTGACCGCAGTCCTGATGGCCTTGTTCACGGCGCTGGTGCTGGCGCAGGTCCTGCTGACGCGTGGCCCCGTCGATTACTACAAATGGGCTGGCATCTTCTCGTCCCAGTGGATGAAGGTGTTGACCCTGACCGTCATCGTCGCCCTGCTCTACCACGTCTGGGTCGGGGTTCGGGATATCTTCATGGACTACATCAAGCCACTGGCCTGGCGCCTGGCGCTGCAGGTGGCGTCCATCGTCTGGCTTGTCGGGTGCGCCGGCTGGGCCATCCAGGTACTCTGGCGGCTCTGAGGTTCAGGCCCAGGCCCGCACACCCATCCCGAGGCACTACCCCATGTCCACTTCGATCACCAAAAGAAAATTCGACGTCGTCATCGTTGGAGCCGGCGGCTCTGGCATGCGCGCTTCCCTGCAACTCGCTCGAGCCGGTCTCAATGTCGCGGTCTTGAGCAAGGTCTTCCCTACCCGTTCCCACACCGTCGCAGCCCAGGGGGGTATCGGGGCGTCGTTGGGCAACATGAACGAGGACAACTGGCACTACCACTTTTACGACACCGTGAAGGGGTCGGACTGGCTGGGCGACCAGGACGCTATCGAATTCATGTGTCGGGAGGCCCCAAAAGTGGTCTACGACCTGGAGCACATGGGCATGCCGTTCGACCGCAATCCCGATGGCACCATCTACCAGCGCCCTTTCGGCGGTCACACCGCGAACTACGGTGAAAAGGCCGTTGAACGGGCGTGCGCGGCGGCCGATCGCACCGGCCATGCGATGCTGCACACCCTGTACCAGCAGAACGTCAAGGCACGCACCCAGTTTTTCGTCGAATGGATGGCCCTGGACTTGATTCGGGACGCCGAGGGCGATGTGGTCGGCGTGACAGCACTCGAAATGGAAACCGGGGAACTGCACATTCTGGAAGCCAAGACGACCCTGCTCGCCACCGGTGGGGCCGGACGCATCTTTGCGGCATCCACCAACGCCTTCATCAACACCGGTGACGGACTGGGCATGGCGGCGCGTTCCGGCATCGCTCTGGAAGACATGGAGTTCTGGCAGTTCCATCCGACCGGTGTCGCTGGTGCCGGAGTGCTGCTGACCGAGGGGTGCCGTGGCGAGGGCGCCATACTGCTCAATTGCAATGGGGAACGCTTCATGGAGCGTTACGCCCCGACGCTGAAGGACCTGGCGCCACGGGATTTCGTGTCGCGATCGATGGACCAGGAAATCAAGGAAGGCCGCGGCTGCGGACCCAACAAGGACTACGTCCTGCTCAAGCTGGATCACCTGGGTGCAGACACCATCATGAAGCGGCTGCCATCGGTGTACGAAATCGGCCACAACTTCGCCAACGTGGACATCACGCGCGAACCGATACCGGTAGTCCCGACCATCCATTACCAGATGGGTGGCATCCCCACCAACATCAACGGTCAGGTGGTGGATCAGGTCCATGGCGACGACAACCGGGTGATCAACGGTCTGTACGCCGTGGGTGAATGTTCCTGCGTCAGTGTGCACGGAGCCAACCGGCTGGGTACCAATTCCCTGCTCGACCTGCTGGTGTTCGGCCGGGCCGCCGGCAACCATATCGTGGAATTCAACCAGAAACATCGTGCTCACAAACCACTGCCGGCCGACGCAGCCGACCGGACTCTGGCTCGCCTGAACCGCCTGGACGGAGCGCGGCAGGGTGAATATGCGCAGGACGTGGCCAACGACATCCGCGCTGCCATGCAGAAGCACGCGGGGGTGTTCAGAACCCAGGCGAGCATGGACGAAGGCGTGGAAAAGATCGCGGCTCTGCGGGAGCGGGTCAACGCGATCAACCTCAAGGACAAGTCCAAGGTCTTCAACACCGCGCGCATCGAGGCGCTGGAAGTGGAAAATCTCATCGAGGCGGCGCAGGCCACGATCGTGTCGGCGGCGGCCCGTCACGAGAGCCGCGGCGCCCATACCGTGGACGACTACGGTGACACGCCCGAACATCCCAACGGCCGCAACGACACCGACTGGCACAAGCACACGCTGTGGTACAGCCAGGGCAATCGCCTGAGCTACAAGCCGGTGAAGATGAAGCCGCTCACCGTCGATCCGGTGCCCCTGAAAGTCCGTACTTTCTGACAGCATGCCCGATCGACCCGCAGCTCAAACGAATCCGCACCGGAGCCTTCCATGACGAAACGTACCTTCCAGATCTATCGCTACGACCCGGACAAGGACGCCAAGCCCTATATGCAGACCATCGAGGTCGAACTCGATGGCAGTGAGCGCATGCTGCTGGATGCGCTGATGAAACTCAAGGCCCTGGATCCGGGCATTTCGTTCCGGCGTTCCTGCCGGGAAGGGGTCTGTGGGTCCGATGCCATGAACATCAATGGCAAAAATGGTCTGGCTTGCCTGACCAACATGCGCACCCTGAAGGACCCGATCGTGCTCAAGCCCCTGCCTGGGCTGCCGGTCATTCGGGACCTGATCGTCGACATGACACAGTTCTTCAACCAGTACCACTCCATCAAGCCTTACCTGGTCAACGAGACGGTTCCCCCTGAGAAGGAGCGTCTGCAAAGCCCCGAGGAGCGCGAGGAGTTGAACGGTCTGTACGAGTGCATCCTGTGCGCGAGTTGCTCCACCAGCTGCCCCAGCTTCTGGTGGAACCCCGACAAATTCGTCGGGCCGGCCGGTCTGCTGCAGGCTTACCGGTTCATTGCCGACAGCCGGGATCAGGCCACAGGAGAGCGCTTGGACAACCTGGAGGATCCCTATCGCCTGTTCCGATGCCACACCATCATGAATTGCGTGGATGTCTGCCCCAAGGGTCTGAACCCGACCCGTGCCATCGGCAAGATCAAGGAAATGATGGTGCTCAGGACGGTCTGAGTGAACAGTTCACCCCGGGCGCACGAACCGGTCGACGAGCGTACGTTGAGCCGCCTGAAATGGCGATGTCGGCGGGGGCTCCTTGAGAACGATCTGTTCCTTGAGCGCTTTTTCCGGCAACACGGCGACCCGCTCAGCCGCGCCCAGGCCCAGGCACTGGAAGATCTGATGGACTTGTCGGACAACGACTTGCTGGACCTGCTGCTGGCACGGAAGTCGCTTACGGACATCAGGCCGGAACTGGCGCGTGACGATGTGCTCGCGCTATTGGAAATATTGAGAGAACCACGCTGAAAGGTAGCAAATGAAGCTCGCTGACAACAAAGCCACCCTGTCGTTCAGTAACGGCAAGCCCAGCATCGACCTGCCGGTCTATCACGGCAGCGTGGGGCCGGATGTGATCGACATCCGCAAGCTGTATGGCCAGACCGGGATGTTCACCTACGACCCGGGATTCCTGTCGACGGCTGCGTGCCAATCGGCCATCACCTACATCGATGGCGACAAGGGCGAGCTGCTCTACCGCGGCTATCCGATCGAGCAACTGGCCGTGCACTGCGACTTTCTTGAAACCTGCCACCTGCTGCTGTACGGCAACCTGCCGGACGCTGCGCAGAAGGCCGATTTCACCAAGCGCGTGACCAACCACACCATGGTCAACGAGCAGATGCAGTTTTTCCTGCGGGGTTTTCGGCGCGACGCCCACCCCATGGCCATCATGACCGGTCTGGTCGGGGCTCTGTCGGCCTTCTACCACGACAGCACCGACATCAACAATCCCGAGC
>VERU01000411.1 GCA_018882485.1 Rhodoferax sp.
ATCAAGCCCTCAGATCAACTGGCCGTCGTCACCCAGCGCGGCGTCCAGCCGCTCGATCAGGCTGCGGATCTGCGCGGCCTGCCGGCTATCGGCCGGTACCTGCGCGGCCGGCTCGGCGGACGCGTCGGGGGACGGTTCCCGGGTGGCCGGGGCTGGCTGGTCGAATACCAGGTTCAGCGCCGCCAGCACGGCAATGCGCTCGCGGGCCCGCACCTTGCCGGCATCGCGAATGCTGCACATGGCGGTATCCACCCGGTTCACGGCGTCGCGCAGGCGGGCTTCGCCGCCCTCGGGACAGCCCAGCAGGTAGCCTTGCCCCATGATCTGCACTTCGATCTGCTTCATGGCCCCTCGTCCGCCGGTCGGGTGTCGTTGGCGGGCAGCCGCTCGATCAAGGCATCGACCCGGGCCCGTGCCGCAGCGAGCCGGGACTTCAGCGAGTCCCGTTCGCGCGTGACCGCGGCCATCTGCTCGGACAGCAGTCTGTGGGTTCGGTGCAGTTCGTCATGCCGCAGCAGCAGGCGTTCCACACGCTCCACGAGCAGGTCTAACGGCGACGGATCGGGCATGCCGGTCATTGTAGGGGAGTGCTCCGCCGTGGGGTAACATGCCGCCTGTTGGTGCTCGCCACCGGGTTCGCCGGTGGCAGTTCAACGGGAAGCAGGAGGGCCGACCCGATGACGGATGGCCTAACCTGCGCTGCCCCCGCAACGGTAAGTGGACGCGTCCTGCGACGCCGCTGCCATCCAGGTCACTGGGCGCGCCGAACACGCGCCTGGGAAGACGATGGCGGTCGATCCACCAGCCCGGATACCGGCCAACGAGGGGGCCGCATGCCTGCATGCGGCCATGACGCCCGGGCGCTGTCGGGGATGACGGCGGGGGCATTCCGTTGTAGGTTTTTTCATGAAGCATGTACTTTGCCCCCGGCTCATTGCGGCCTTGTTGGGCGCTGCTGCCCTGTGGGGTGGCTCCACGCAGGCCCAGTCGCCGGCCCCGGTCGTATCGGCCGGCCAGCTGAGCGAGACCGTCGTCACGGCCAACCGGTCCGAGCAGCTGGTCACCGACGCCATGCCGCACACCACGGTCATCGGCCGCGATGTGATCGAACGCTCGCAGGCTCCCGATCTGCCGACCCTGCTGGCCAGTGAGGCCGGATTCCAGTTCACGCAGAGCGGCGGGCGGGGCACCGCCACCAACCTGTTCCTGCGCGGCAGTGCGGCCTTGCAGGTGTTGGTGCTGGTGGATGGCGTGCCCATGACCAAGCAGGATGCCACCGGCACGGTGAGCCTGGAGCACCTCATGCTCGACCAGGTGGAACGGGTCGAGGTGGTTCGGGGGAATGTCTCGGCGATTTACGGCAGCGGCGCGATAGGCGGCGTGATCCAGGTCTTTACGCGTCAGGGGCAGGGCGCTCCCCGGGGCTATGGCCAGCTGGAACTGGGCCCGCAGGGCAGCCTGCGGGCCACCACGGGAGTTCGGGGCCAGGTTGGACAGACCCGATTCGCGATCGGCGTGGGCCACCAGCAGACCGACGGTTTTTCGGCCATGAACACCCAGCAGTACCCCAATGAAAACCCGGACGCCGACGGTTACCGCAACAGCAATCTCGCGCTGTCGCTGTCTCATGAGCTGGCAGATGGGCACACGGTGGGCGCCCGTGTGCATCGGGTGGAGGCGGCATTCGATGCCGATGGAGGCGGCTTTGGCGGAGCCACAGACCGTTTCAAGGGCCGCAGCGACCTCGAGTCTTGGACGCTCTACAGTCACAACCGCCTGTCGGCGAACTGGCGCAGCGAGCTGACCCTGGGTTCGGGGCGCGAAGCCTCGGTGTACGACGCCCGCCTGACGGCCTTTCCCTACGACAGTGAGGCGGTGAGCCGCAGCCGCTCGATCAACTGGACGCACAGCATGGTGCTTGGCGACTGGCTGCTGAATGCGGGCTTCGAGTACCAGAGCCAGTCGATAGGCACCCGCGACAGCACAGCCAGCACCCTGGACCGGGATCGCGGTGTGCGTTCGGTGTTCGCCGGCTTGGCGGGCGGGCTGAACGGACATGCGCTGCAAGTGAACGTGCGCCGCGATGCGTCCGATGGGCTGGATCCGCAGACCACGGGTTACGTGGGATACGGGTACAACCTGACGCCGGCCTGGAAGCTGCTGGCCAGCGTGTCAACCGCCTTCAACCTGCCGCCTCTGGGCTACCTGTACGATCCCTTCTCGGGCAACCCCGCCCTGAAGCCGGAGCAGGCGCGCTCCCGAGAACTGGGGGTGCAATGGGCGGTGCCTGGTCAGGTGCTGCGTGCCACCTGGTTCAGCACTTCCATGACCGACATGCTGCTGTACGACTTTGGCACCTTTCAGTTCGGCAATGTCAGTGCGGCCACCAACCGGGGGTTGGAGGTGAGTTACAGCGGACGGATCGATCGGACCGACTGGCGCGGCAGCCTGACGCTGCAGGACCCCAGAGACGACAGCACGGGCAAGACCCTGGTGCGCCGGGCCGGCACCATGGCTTCGGTGGCGGTCACGGCTCCGGCAGGGGCCTGGACGCTGGGGGGCGATATCCGGTGGACCGGCGCACGACCCGACAGCCCTCGGCCCGAGGATCTGCCAGCCTATGCGCTGGTGCAACTGACCGCCCGCTACCCCATCAGCCCGGAGTGGACCTTCACCACCCGGATCGAAAACCTGCTGGACCGGCAGTACCAGACCGCCTACGGCTACAACCAGCCCGGGCGGGGCCTGTATGCCGGCCTGGTGTGGACCCAGAAGTAGTCCAGCGTGGGACCGCAACGCATCGTCTGCCTGACCGAGGAAACCACGGAGTGGCTGTACCTGCTCGGGCAGCAGCACCGCATCGTGGGGGTTTCCGGGTACACGGTGCGGCCGAAGCAGGCGCGCCACGAAAAGCCGCGGGTCAGCGCTTTCCTGAGCGCGAAGATCGACAAGATCCTGGCGCTGCAGCCCGACTGCGTCTTCGGCTTCTCGGACCTGCAGGCCGATATCGCCGCCGCGCTGATCCGGCAGGGGGTGCAGGTCACGGTGTTCAACCAGCGCAGCATCGACGAGATTTTTGCCATGATGTTCCAGGTGGCGGCCATGGTGGGGCAGGGCGAGCGTGGCCTGGCGCTGATCGGCGGGATGCAGCAGGGGCTGGAGGGCATCCGGTCGGCTGCCGCCGGCTTGTGGCGCCGTCCGCGGGT
>VERU01000412.1 GCA_018882485.1 Rhodoferax sp.
ACCTGTACCTGCAGTACGACCGCGCCGACACCGTGCCCTCGGGGGGCGGCGAGACGGTGGTGGCCCAGGCCCTGAGCGCCAACTATGCGTTTTCGGTGCGCAACTTCGACAACCTGCCCTTCCCCACCAGCGGCTGGGGGCTGGGGCTGGAGGTCGGTGGCGGCAGCACCCTGGGGATGGAACGCAAACCCTACACCCGGCTGGTCACCCGGGGCCTGGCCATCGTCGGCCTGGGCGAGGGGCGCGGTACCGGACAACTGGCCCTGCGTGGTGAAGCAGGCGCCGTGCTGGCAGAGCCGGACGCCCTGTTGCCCAGCACCCAGCTTTTCCTGACGGGGGGCGACAACACCGTGCGCGGTTACGGCCTGCGCAGCATCGGGGTGCAACGGTCCGACGGCCAGCTCGACGCCGGGCGCTACCTGCTGGCGGGCAGCGTGGAATGGCAGCATCCGCTGCAACGCCCGGGCATGACCGACTGGGATGCGACGCTGTTTGTCGACGCGGGGGCGGTCGCCGACACCCCGTCGGCCCTCAGCGCACAGGTCGGCGTCGGCGCCGGCCTGCGCTGGCGCAGCCCGATCGGGCCGCTGCAGATCGACCTGGCCTACGGGGTGGCGGTGCAGCGCTGGCGTCTGCACCTGAACGTCGGATTCAACTTCTGATGGGCGCCCTGCGCTTGGCCTGGATCCTGGTCGCCAGCGCGACCATGGCCCTGCTCGGACTGGCCGGCTCCGCCTGGCTGTGGGCTGCCAGTGAGGGCTCGCTGGCCCTGGTGCTGCGCCACGCCGACCTCTGGCTGCCCGCTGGTCACACGCTGTCGGTGAGCGGCGCCACAGGGTCCCTGCAAAAGGGCGGGCACATCCGGCAGTTGCAGTGGCGATCGGGCGAATGGGAGGTGCGCGCCACCGACCTGACGGTGCGCTGGGCGCTGGCCCCGCTGCTCGATGGCGAGCTGCGGCTGGATGCCCTGCGCATGGCCGGCCTGCAGGTGACCGACCGGCGCAAGCCCGCGACGCCGCAGGCGCCCGCATCGCTCGAGGTGCCACTGCGCTGGAGCATCCCGCTGGAAATCGGTGTGCTGGACTGGCAGGCGGGCAGCAGGCTGCAATTCAAGTCGGTATCCGTCAACTATGTTTTTGATAGCAATATACATAGACTGGACAAGGGTTCAGCCACTATTTCGTCCCTGAAAACCGAATGGTCTGGCACGCTGCAGGCCCGGGCCCCGATGGCCGTGGCGCTGGACCTGTCGGGCGAGCTGCCCGTCTCCCTGCCCCGGGGGGGCCGCACCGTGAACGTGCAGGGCCGGGCCAGCCTGCGGGGCACCCTGGCCGGCGACACGGCGGCGCTGGACCTGCAGGCACAGTGGAGCCCCTCCCCCCTCGAAGCCCGGCCTCGGCCCGAGGTGCGGGGCCAGATCGCCGCCCGTTGGCGCCCCTGGCAGGCGCAGTCCCTGGACCAGGTTCAGGCCGATTGGCAAGGCCTGGACCTCGCGCAGTTCTGGCCCGCTGCGCCCCGCACCCTGCTGGACGGGAGCTTGCGGGTCAGCCCGGACGGCGCCGGCTGGCAGGCCCGGACGCAGCTGCGCAACCAGTCGCCCGGCCCCTGGGACCGGCAGGGCCTGCCGCTGGAGAGCCTGACGGCGCGCGGCAGCTACCAGGGCGGCAGCTGGCGGCTGGAGACCGTGAGTGCCCAGGCCGGCGGCGGCCAGATTCAAGGCAGCGGCCAGATCCAGACCAGCGACCGGCTCGGTGCCACCGCCCCTGCACCCTGGCAGGTGCAGCTGCAGGCGCAAGGGCTGCAGCCCCGTCTGCTGGACACCCGGCTGCCTGCGGGTCGGCTCGACGGAACGGGGCAGTTCCGGCAGGACGGCAGTGCCCTGACCTTCGGCCTGCAGCTGTCTGCCGCGGCCCAGCCCGGCCGGCCGGGCGATGCGGGACTGGCGGCTCTGGCCCAACGGATCACCGGTCTTCGGCTCCAGGGCCACTGGACTGCGCCCCAGCTGCGGCTCGATGACCTGGAGCTGCGCACGCCCCAGGCCCGGCTGGCCGGCCGGCTGGCCATTGATCTGAACACCCGGGCCGCCGACGGCGACCTGCAGCTCGACGGGCCCGGAATCCACGCCCAGCTGGCCGGCCAGCTGTCCCAGACCCAGGGCCAGGGCCGGGCCCTGCTGCGCCTGAACGACCTGCGCCAGGCGGGCGACTGGCTCAAACTGTGGCCCGGGATGGGGGAACTGGCGGCCGAGTGGCCCGATGGACAGGCCCAGGCCGAAGCGGGCTGGCAAGGCGGCTGGCAGGAGCAGGGGCGCCACCTGCGGATGGACCTGCAGGCTCGGGCCAGCCGGCTCTCGGACCGGACTCCGGTGGGCGGCCAGCCCGTCTGGCAGGGGCGCGACCTGCAGGCCCGGCTGAACGGGACACTGGCCGACTTCGAATTTGCGCTGCAGGGCCAGGTCAGGGCCGGCGCTGCGGAGCTGGATCTCGATACCCGGGGCCGGGCCGGTCGGCAATCCCCGGCCGGCCCGAGCCCGGGTAGCCTGCCGGCCTGGCAGGCCACGCTGCAACAGGCCAGCCTGGCCCTGCGAGCCCAGGATGCCGGCCAGGCCGGCGCCCTGCCGCAAACCCGCAGGTCCCCCTGGCGCCTCGATCTGCTGGCCCCTGTGAGCCTGCAGGCACAGCCGCTGAACGAAGGGCTGACGCTGGCGCTGGACGCTGGCCGCGCCCGGCTGGGTGGGCCGGTCGAGGGCACGCCGCTCCTGAACTGGCAGCGCACGGAATGGACGCGCAGCACGACGGGTGGCGTCGGTCAGACCCGGTGGCGCAGCCAGGGGTCCGCCCAGGGGTTGCCCCTGAGCTGGCTGGAGGCGCTGGGGCAGACCCGCATCGCCCAGTTCGGGCTGCGCGGCGACCTGGTTTTCGGGGGCGCGTGGGACGCGGCGGGTTCAGGTCCGCAGGGCACGGAGACGCTGAACCTGCGCGCCAGCCTGGCGCGCGACAGCGGCGACCTGCACCTGCTGGCCGATGAGCTCAGCGCCGCGGACCTGCGCGCCGGGGTGCGCGAAGCGCGGCTGGATCTCGCCCTGGACGACGGTCAGCTGCAGGCCCGCCTGCTGTGGGACAGCGAACGCGCAGGCCAGGCCCAGGCCGAACTGGGCAGCCGGCTGCAACGCGGGGCCGAGGGCTGGGCCTGGCCTGCGC
>VERU01000413.1 GCA_018882485.1 Rhodoferax sp.
GGTCCAGGGCGCAACCGAGCACCAGACCGGCCAGCAGGGCATCGCCGGCGCCGGCCGTGTTCACCACCTCGACCGGTGTGGCAGGACGGTGGCCCGTCCGGCCCTGTTCGTCGCACCAGCAGGCACCCTGGGCACCCAGACTGATCACCACCTGGCGCACACCGGCCTGGTGCAGGGTACGGGCGGCCTGCAGCGCATCGCCTACCGCATGGATGGGCTGACCACTGAGCACCGAGGCCTCCCGCTGGTTCATCTTGAGCAGATGGATGCGGTGCAGCCAGGGGCGCACCTTCTCGCACTTGACGACCGAGACCGCATCCACGAAAACCGGCGCGCTCGCGGTCTCCAGCACGCTCTCGAACACCGAGGGCAGCAGGTTGCAATCCAGCACCAGCATGCGGGCCTGAGCCGGTGGGTAACCCTGTTCGCGCAGGGCATCGGGCGTCAATTGGTCCAGCAACCCCATGGCGTTCACCGCCGCCAGCATGTCGCCATCGGCGCCATGCCAGGCCAGGTAGGAGGGGCTGCTGGCGCCGCCCACCACCCGTACGGGAGACACATCCACGCCCGCCTGGCGGGTGGCCATCAGCAGGGCCTGACCGAACACGTCGTCGCCCACCACGCTGAAGAGCCGGGTGCGAAGCCCCAGACGGGCCAGATTCTCGGCCACGTTGCGGCCCACGCCGCCAGGGGCACACAGGATGCGGCCAGGGTTGGAGTCGGAAGCCGCCAGCCCGGTCGCCGTGTGCACCATGATGTCCATGTTGGCCGCACCCACCACCGCCACGTCGCAGGAGGGCAGGTGGCCCGGCAGGGCCGTGGGCGCAAGGGGTGGATTCATGGCAGCAGGAACGGCACGCGGGCAGGTACAGTCATGACCTCGTCAGTATCGCATCGCCTCCCGCCAGCCCGGCGCCGGATTCGCCCGCCCGACAGACGGCGGTGCGCCGCAGTGCGGTGCGATACTGGCCGGCCACAACACACCCGCCTGGCAGGCAGCTTGGGCGATGCAGTCGATGGACATCTCACTGGACGACAAGTACACCCGGAGCAGCGGCCGCGTCTACCTGTCGGGCACGCAGGCCCTGGTGCGCCTGCCGCTGATGCAGCGCGCCCGGGACCGCGCAGCCGGGCTGAACACGGGCGGCTTCATTTCGGGCTACCGGGGTTCGCCACTGGGCGGTTACGACCGCGCCCTGTGGCGCGCGCAAGCCCTGCTGCGCGAGAACCGGATCCATTTCCAGCCCGGTCTCAACGAGGACCTGGCCGCCACCTCGATCTGGGGTACCCAGCAATCGCAGCTGTTCCCCGGTGCCACGGTGGATGGCGTCTTCAGCCTGTGGTACGGCAAGGGACCGGGCGTGGACCGCAGCGCCGATGTGCTCAAGCATGGCAACTCCGCCGGCAGTTCGCGCCATGGCGGCGTGCTGGTGGTGGCCGGCGACGACCATGGAGCGCAGTCGTCCACCCTGGCCCACCAGAGCGAACAGGTGTTTGCGGCCGCCATGATGCCGGTGCTCCACCCCGCGACCGTCCAGGAGTACCTGGATTACGGTCTGTACGGCTTTGCGCTGTCGCGCTTCAGCGGCTGCTGGGTCGGTTTCAAGGCGGTCACGGAAACGGTGGAGAGCTCGGCCTCGGTGGAGGTGGGTGAGGACCGGCTGCAACTGGTACTGCCCGACGCCCCCCTGGTCGAGGGAGGCCTGTCGATCCGCTGGCCCGACACCCCCCTGCAACAGGAGCGCCGATTGCACGGGCCCAGGATGCAGGCGATCGAGGCCTTTGCCCGCGCCAACCCGATCGACCGCCTGGTCTTTTCATCGCCCGGCGCGCGACTGGGCATCATGGCCACCGGCAAAGCGTACCTGGACGTGCGCCGGGCCCTGGAACGGCTGGGCATTGACGCGGCTCGGGCCCGCGAACTCGGCATCCGTCTGTACAAGGTGGGGCTGAGCTGGCCGCTGCAAACCCCGGGTGTGCTGGAGTTTGCCCGGGGGCTGGACGAAATCCTCGTGGTGGAGGAAAAGCGCGCCTTCATCGAAGAACAGCTCGTCAGGGCGCTGTACCACGCCGGGTCCGATCGACGGCCGCGGGTGGTTGGCAAGACGGATGAACAGGGCCGCATTCTGCTTCGCAGCGACGGCGAGATCGATCCGGCCATGGTGACCCGCGCGGTGCTGACCCGGCTGCAGGCCCTGGGCCTGGCGGCTGACGACCTGCAACGCCGGCTGGCCGGGTCCGAAGCCGCGGCGCACGAGGTGGTGCAGCAGCGGGTCGCCCTCCAGCGCACCCCCTTTTTCTGCTCGGGCTGTCCGCACAACACCTCCACCCAGCTGCCTGAAGGCAGCCGTGGGCTGGCCGGCATCGGATGCCATGGCATGGTGCAGATGCTGCCGCAGCGCAACACCTACACGATCACCCAGATGGGCGGCGAGGGCGCCACCTGGATCGGCCTGGCGCCCTTCTCATCGCAGGGCCATGTCTTCCAGAACCTGGGCGATGGCACCTACCAGCACAGCGGCCTGCTGGCCCTGCGCGCAGCCGCCGCCGCCGGGGTCAACATCACCTACAAGATCCTGTACAACGCGGCGGTGGCCATGACGGGCGGCCAGCCCATCGAGGGTGGCCCCAGCGTGGCCGACATCACACGCCAGGTGGCGGCCGAGGGTGCGAAAAAAGTCGTGGTGGTGACCGACGACCCCGACAAGTACCCACGCGACACCGCGTTTGCACCCGGTGTGGAGGTCCACCACCGGCGCGATCTGGACCGTGTTCAGCGGGAGCTGCGCGAAATTCCTGGCTTGACCGTGCTGGTTTACGACCAGGGCTGCGCCGCCGAAAAACGGCGCATCCGCAAGCGGATACCGGATGCCACAGCCGACCGCCATGTGGTGATCAACGCCGCCGTGTGCGAAGGCTGCGGCGACTGTTCGAGGGCTTCCAACTGCATGTCGGTGCTGCCGCTGGACACCGAACTGGGCCGCAAACGCACCATCGACCGATCGGGTTGCAACAAGGACTTCTCCTGCCTCGAAGGGTTCTGCCCGAGTTTCGTCACGCTGCGGGGGGCCAGGCCGCGCCGTGCGGGAGCCCCGTCCGGCAAACCGCAGGCGCCGGACCATGCCCTGCCCCTGCCAACGCCGCAAAGCCTGGAGCGCCCCTACGGCATTCTGGTCACGGGGGTGGGCGGCACCGGCG
>VERU01000414.1 GCA_018882485.1 Rhodoferax sp.
GGTGACGGCGGCTACGGCGGCCGCGGCAACAACTACTGATCCCGGACTCTGGTGGCGCCTGCCTGGCGCCGCACCCTCCAAAAGGCCCTCGCGGGCCTTTTTTCATGGCCGGCCGTTGTCTGGGAACAACGTTCCGCGCACCCGACCGGTGAGCTGCATCCAGCCACCCTTCTGGTCGTATTCCATCGCATCGGCGGTGAACCGGTCTGCGCCGCGCACCAGTTGTACCGGTTCATGGGCGACCACGCGCTCGCGGTTCAGGTCGGCGTGCAGCTGGTTGCCACGGAACTCCAGACTCGGCTGCAGCCGGCCGGTCTCGTCCGGCTGCGCCTCGCGCAGCACCTGCGCATCGCCCAGCAGCTGCAATTCCGAGGCATCGCCCCGGGTCAGGGCGCGGCGCGCCGTGACCGTGGTCAGCCGGCCCTGCGGATCGAAGGACCGGATGCGCACCCCGTCGATCTCCAGCCGGTCCGAATCCGGAAAATGCCGCATCTCGCTGCCGGCCACCTCGGCCCGGAGCCGACCCTGCGCATCAAAGGTTCGCACCGAAAAATCGCGCATGAAGTAGTCCGGGCCGCGGCCTTGCGCGGCCGGGGCATCGGACGCCTGCGGTCCGGGCGTGCTGCGCACCAGCCAATAGGTGGCCAGCGCCATCAAGCCCATCAGCAGCACCGGCAGGTACAGCGACAGGCGCTCGCCGAGCCAGCGCACCCGGCGCCCCACCGCCCCCTCCAGCAGCCCACCCATCAGCCGCTCGCCTCGCGCAGCAGATTCACATAGCGGCCGCTGGCCACCATCAGCAGGTCGCAGAACTCGCGCGCCGCTCCGGCGCCGCCGGCGGCCGTGGTGACATGGTCGGCCAGGGCGCGCACCTCCACATGGGCGTGCGGCGGGGCGCAGCGAAAGGCGCAGCGGCTGAGCACGGGCAGGTCAGGCCAGTCGTCGCCCATGCCGGCGGCCTGCTCCCAACCCAGGCCCAATGCGGCCAGCACCTGCTCGGCGGCCGGCCGCTTGTCCTCGGTGCCCAGGTGGACGTGCTCGATGCCCAGGGCCTGCAGGCGCAGCCGAAGCGCCGGCGAGTCGCGCCCGCTGATGACCGCCGGCACGATGCCAACCCGGGGCAGCAGCTTGAGGCCATGGCCGTCGAGCGCGTTGAAGCGCTTGACCGTCTCGCCGGACTCACCGATGTACAGCCCGCCATCGGTCAGCACGCCATCGACGTCGAAGAAAGCCACCTGCACGCCCTGGGCACGCAGCAGCAACTCCGGCGCAAACTCCAGGGTCGGCGTCATCTCAGATCACCTTGGCCCGCATCAGGTCATTGCTGTTGAGCGCCCCGCACAGGCGGCCCTGCTCGTCGAGCACCAGCACGCTGGTGATGCGGCAGGTCTCCATCAGCTCGGCCGCCTCCACGGCCAGCGCGGCACGGGCGATGCAGCGGGGCGAGCCCTGCATCACCTGCTGCGCCGTGACCGCCCGCAGATCCAGGCCTTTCTCGACCAGCCGGCGCAGGTCGCCGTCGGTGAAGATACCCAGCACCCGGTCCTGGGCGTCCACCACCGCCGCGGCGCCCAGGCCTTTGGCGCTCATCTCGCGCATCAGCTCACCCAGCCCGGCCTGCGGCCCCACACGGGGCACCGCAGCACCGGTGCGCATCACATCGGCCACATGGGTCAGCAACTTGCGCCCCAGCGCACCGCCCGGGTGGGAGCGGGCAAAGTCTTCGGTGCGGAACCCCCGAGCGTCCAGCAGGGCCACGGCCAGGGCATCGCCCAGCGCCAGCTGCGCCGTGGTGCTGGCCGTGGGCGCGAGGTTCAGGGGGCAGGCCTCCTTCTCGACCGCGCAATCCAGCCACAGGTCGGCGTGGCGCACCAGGGTGGAGTCGGCTCGGCCACTGATGGCCACCAGGGGCGCACCCAGCCGTTTGAGCATGGGCAGAATGGCCGTGAGCTCCTGCGACTCCCCGCTGTTGGAAATGGCCAGCACCAGGTCGGCGGACGTCACCATGCCCAGATCGCCATGGCTGGCCTCGGCCGGGTGCAGGAACATGGCCGGGGTGCCGGTGGACGCCAGGGTGGCGGCAATCTTGCCGGCAATGTGGCCGCTCTTGCCAATGCCGGTGACCACCACCCGCCCGGTAACGGCCAGCATCCGCTGCACCACCTCGGCAAAAACCGGCCCGAGGCGCTGGCGCAACTGCAGCACGGCGGTGGCCTCGATCTGCAGCGCCTCGGCCGCCAGCAGGACCGCGCGCTCGGCATCGAAGCGGGGCTGGACGCAGGCAGACAGGGTCATGCGCCGATTCTAGGCGGCACCCTTCCAGCGAACGACCGCTCCGGCAAGGCTGCACCGGCCGCGTGCCCGATGGCCCAACCCTGCGCTGCATCGGCTTGCCCTGCGGGGCGGACTTGCTAGGATGCGCCCATGAGTCCGCTGGAACTGACGCTGCTGTACCTGCTGGCCGCCGTGCTGGGCGTGGTGGCGTGCCGCTCGCTCAAGCTGCCCCCCATGCTGGGCTATCTCGCGGTCGGGGTGCTGATCGGGCCCAACGCGCTGGCGCTGGCCCGCAGCGCCGACGGTGTGCGGCACCTGGGGGAGTTCGGCGTGGTGTTCCTGATGTTCGTCATCGGACTCGAATTCAACCTGCACAAGCTGCGCGCGATGCGCCGCCATGTCTTCGGCCTGGGCCTGCTGCAGGTGGTGCTGACCATGCTGCTGGCCAGCGCCGCCACCATCGCGCTGGCCTGGCTGGCCCGCGGTCCCTGGGGCATGGGCTGGCAGGCCGCACTGGCCCTGTCCGGCGCACTGGCCATGAGCAGCACGGCCATCGTGGTCAAGATGATGACCGACCGGGTGGAGATGGAATCCGAACACGGCCGCCGGGTGATCGGCGTGCTGCTGTTCCAGGACCTGGCCGTGGTGCCGATGCTGGTGCTGATCCCGGCCCTGGCCGCGCCGCCCCAGCAGCTGGCGGCCACCCTGGTGACCGCCAGCCTCAAAGCGGTGGCGCTGATCACGCTGCTGCTGGTCGGCGGGCAACGCCTCATGCGCTGGTGGCTGACGCTGGTGGCGCGGCGCCAGAGCGAGGAGCTGTTCGTGCTCAACCTGCTGCTGGTGACGCTGGGCCTGGCCTGGCTGACCGAGCTGGCGGGCCTGAGCCTGTCGCTGGGGGCCTTCATCGCAGGCATGCTGATCTC
>VERU01000415.1 GCA_018882485.1 Rhodoferax sp.
CGCGTCAAGCGGCAGATGGAGAAGAACCAGCGCGATTTCTACCTCAACGAGCAGGTCAAGGCCATCCAGAAGGAACTGGGTGAAGGCGAAGACGGCGCGGACATCGACGAGATCGAGAAGAAGATCAAGGCCGCCCGGATGCCGGCAGAAGCCCGCAAAAAGGCGGACGGCGAGTTGAAGAAGCTCAAGCTGATGTCGCCCATGTCGGCCGAGGCCACCGTGGTGCGCAACTACATCGACGTGCTGACCAACCTGCCCTGGGCACGCAAGACCAAGATCCGCCACGATCTGGAGCATGCGGAAAGCGTCCTCAACCAGGACCACTACGGGCTGGACAAGGTGAAGGACCGTATCCTGGAATACCTTGCGGTCCAGCAGCGGGTCGACAAGGTGAAGGCACCCATCCTGTGCCTGGTGGGCCCACCCGGCGTGGGCAAGACATCGCTTGGCCAATCGGTGGCCAAGGCCACGGGGCGCAAGTATGTGCGCATGGCCCTGGGCGGCATGCGGGACGAAGCCGAGATTCGCGGGCATCGCCGCACCTACATCGGTGCGATGCCCGGCAAGGTGCTGCAGAGCCTCTCCAAGGTCGGCACCCGCAACCCGCTGTTCCTGCTCGATGAGATCGACAAGCTCGGGACGGACTTTCGGGGCGATCCGTCCAGTGCGCTGCTGGAGGTTCTGGACCCTGAGCAGAACCACAAGTTCGGTGATCATTACGTGGAAGTCGATTTCGACTTGAGCGACGTGATGTTCGTCGCGACGTCCAATTCGATGAACATACCGCCGGCCCTGCTGGATCGGATGGAGGTGATACGTCTGTCCGGCTACACCGAGGACGAAAAAGCCAACATCGCCCGGACCTACCTGCTGCCCAAGCAGATGAAGAACAACGGCCTGAAGGACTCCGAGCTTCAGGTAACCGACGCAGCCCTGCGGGACATCGTGCGCTACTACACTCGTGAGGCGGGCGTGCGGTCGTTGGAGCGGGAACTCTCCAAGATCTGCCGCAAGGTGGTCAAGGGTCTGCAGCTCAAGAAGATGAGCCCGCAGGTCGTGGTGAGCGAGGAGAATCTGAACGACTACCTGGGCGTTCGCAAGTTCAGCTATGGCCGCGCCGAGAAACAGAACCAGGTTGGGCAGGTGGTGGGTCTGGCTTGGACCGAAGTGGGCGGCGATCTGCTGACCATCGAGGCTGCCATGATGCCCGGCAAGGGCGTGATCACCCGCACCGGATCGCTGGGTGATGTGATGAAAGAGTCGGTCGAGGCCGCCAGGACCGTGGTGCGCAGCCGCGCCCGGCGCCTGGGTATCAGGGACGAATTCTTTGAGAAGCGCGACATCCACATCCACGTTCCGGATGGAGCAACTCCCAAGGACGGGCCCAGCGCGGGCGCGGCGATGACCACTGCGTTTGTATCCGCCATGACGGGGATTCCGGTGCGCAGCGATGTGGCCATGACCGGTGAGATCACCTTGCGTGGCGAGGTCACTGCGATTGGCGGGCTCAAGGAAAAGCTGCTGGCGGCCTTGCGGGGTGGCATACGCACTGTGCTGATCCCGGAGGAGAATGCCAAGGACCTGCAGGAAATCCCGGAGAACGTCAAGAACGGTCTGGAAATCGTTCCCGTTCGCTGGATCGACAAGGTCCTGGAAATTGCGCTGGAGTCGCACCCGACGCCATTGCCCGACGAGGAAGCGATTGCCGTTGCCGATGCGCCGGTAGCGGTGCCGGCCGTCGACAGCAGCGAATCGGTCAAACACTGATGCCGAGGATTTTTTCGACTTGTCCCTGAAAGTCGACCGAATCTGCCTTATAATTTCGCTCTGACATTGCGGGAATAGCTCAGTTGGTAGAGCGCAACCTTGCCAAGGTTGAGGTCGAGAGTTCGAGACTCTTTTCCCGCTCCAAATTCCACAAAGGGAAGCCCAGAGCTTCCCTTTTTTGTCGCGGAATCTGGCGCGATAGCAAATCGGTTATGCAACGGATTGCAAATCCGTCTAGCCCGGTTCGACTCCGGGTCGCGCCTCCAGTCCCTTCGGGACGACCCGCCCGGGTGGTGAAACTGGTAGACACATCGGACTTAAAATCCGCCGCTTCCTGAACAAGGGGCGTGCCGGTTCGATTCCGGCCCCGGGCACCATCCTGCGCCATGCCGCTACACTAGGTCCATGCCCCGCTACGACTCGCCCCTCGAAATCCACCTGCATGGTCAGATTCCCCTCAAGGAGGGTATAGGCTTTGAGCAGGTCCAGGACGCTCTCCGGCCGATCTGGAAGTACACCGGTGCGCGCTCCCTGTCCGAGGCGGCTGCCAGCAGTTACGAAGACGAGCCGGGCATTGAATTCGAGCCCGATGAGCATGTTCTGCAAATGTGCTGGACTGTGGGTGGCGACGACGATTTTCGACAGGTTCTGGATGAGATGTGCATGAACCTCAATGAGCTGGCCCAGGCTGGTGCGGCTATCGAGGTCACGTTTTATGATGCGGACTACGACGAGGAAGACGACGCGCAGGATGGCGACTCACGTGACGATTTCCTGATGTTGTTCGTGGGTCCGGATCCGGCCTCCATCATGCAGGTTCAGCGCGATCTGCTGGTGCAGGATGTGGTTCACCTGATGGAGCGGCATTTCGATGGCGCGCAGCTGGGGGGAGTCGTGACCGAGATCGACAAGTTGTTCGGCCAGCGCTTTGACGACCTCGTTAACTCCCTGCAATTGGGGCAGCGTCCCCGTGGCTCAGGCGGTGGTGGACATTCAGGAGGGCACGGTGGCGGTCGCAAACCCCGGCACCTTCACTGAGCGGCTTGCGGTGCGTTTGACTCTGCGATAGACCCAGGGCCGGACGCCGTTGCCTGTGTGGGCACCGTCAGTACAAAGTGCAGCCCCCCAATCGCGGGCTGTGCTCGCAGGTCACCTCCAGCCTCGCGCAGACTGCGTCGAGCCTGGTAAAGCCCCAGTCCCAGCCCCCCCGGCCTTCCGCTGGCAAAAGGTTCGAACAGCTTGTCGGGCGGAATCTGGGTCGTTGGGTCGGGCCAGGGGCTGAAAAACACCAATTGAGCCATGGGAGGCTGGCCGTCAGCGCCGGGCGTGGTATCCAGGCGGAGCGCCGGTTTTACGGCACCCGGGTCGCGCCAGTTCGGAGCGAGGTTGGAGAGCAGGTTGTCCAGTGCCCTCGCAAGCAGTCCGGGGC
>VERU01000416.1 GCA_018882485.1 Rhodoferax sp.
TGCTGGGCCTGGACACCGGCGACGACGACTACGTGTGCAACCCTTTCAGCCCGCGCCAGGTGCTGGCCCGCATCCGGGCCCTGCTGCGCCGCAGCGACGGCAGCCTGGCGGCCGCCGCGGCCGCCCTGCCCGATGGCCTGCGGCTGGACGAGGCCGGGCAGCGGGTGCTGTGGCGCGGCGCCGCCCTGCCGCTGACCGGCCTGGAGTACCGGCTGCTGCGCCTGCTCATGGGCCGCCCCGGCGCTGTGTTCTCCCGCGCGCAGCTGCTTGACGCCGCCCACAGCGACCTGCGCGACGTGAGCGACCGCGCCATCGACAGCCATGTGAAGAACCTGCGGCGCAAGCTGGAAGCCGCCGGCTGCCAGGATGCCGCCATCGATTCGGTCTACGGCGTGGGCTACCGCTTCGAGGCGGGCTGAACCCCGCTCCAGAACGCTCCTGATTTCATAGCTAAGAAGCCAATGAATACGGGGTCTTGAACCCGATTTGATTCCAGAAATCCTGCGCCATGACCACCTGAGGCGGCCGCTCAGGCGACCGCCGAGCCGCTGCGCAGCGCGGCAATTTCCGGCGGGGTGTAGCCCAGGCCGGCCAGCACCTCGTCGGTGTGGCGGCCCAGGGTGGGCGGGTGCAGGCGCACGCCCGGGCGCTGGCCGTCCAGCGTGAGAGGCAGCAGCGTGGTCTGCGCGGTCTGGCCGGCGCGTTCGCCGTCGGGCAGCACGATGTCGGCCAGGCCGCCGGTGGCGAGCAGGTGTTCGTCGTCGAACAGCTCCTCGGGGCGGCGGATGGGCGCGAAGGGCAGGCCGGCGGCCTCGAAGCGGCGGGCGATCTCGGCGGCCGGCCAGCCGGCCAGGCGCTGGCGCAGCAGCGGCATCAGGCTGGGGCGGGCCTGCACGCGGGCGGTGTTGCTGGCGTAGGCGGGCTGGTCGCGCAGGTCGGCCAGGTCCAGCACCTCGCAGAAGGTGGCCCACTGGGCATCGCTGACGGCAGCCAGGAAGATCTGCTCGCCATCCTGCACGGTGAAGATGTCGTAGATGCCCCAGGGCGAGATGCGCTCGGGCATGGGCGCGGCGGCGCGGCCCGTCACCGCGTACTGCAGCATGTGCTGGCCGACCAGCAGCACGTTGTTCTCGAACAGGGCGCTCTGCACCTCCTGGCCGCGCCCGGTGATGCCGCGGCGGATCAGCGCGGCCATGGCACCCACGGCCCCGAAGATGCCGCCCATGATGTCGTTGACGCTGCTGCCGGCCCGCAGCGGGTCACCGGGGCGGCCGGTCATGTAGGCCAGGCCGCCCATCATCTGCACCACCTCGTCGAGCGCGGTGCGGTGCTCGTAGGGGCCGGGCAGAAAGCCCTTGTGGCTGACGCTGATGACGCGCGGGTTCTCGCGGCTGAGCGCGGCGTGGTCCAGGCCGTACTTGGCCATGGTGCCGGGCTTGAAGTTCTCGGCCACCACGTCGGCGCTCAGGGCGAGGCGCCGCGCCACGGCCACGCCCCCGGGCCGGCGCAGGTCGATGGCGATGCTCTTCTTGTTGCGGTTGAACATGGGAAAGAAACCCGCCCCCGAGCCCGGCAGGTGGCGGGTGCGGTCGCCTTCGATGGGCTCGACCTTGATGACCTCGGCCCCCAGGTCACCCAGCACCATGCCGCAGGTGGGGCCCATCACCATGTGGGTGAACTCGACCACCCGCAGGCCGGCCAGCGGCAGGGGCGAGGCGGGAGGGGTGGTGGCGATGGGAGCGTCGGCGGGCATGGCGCGATTGTGCCGGTAGCCCCGACGAGGCGGGGCTCAGCCTCTGGCATTACCATCAATCTGGTATGAGATGAATTTGTTTTTGGATGATTAATCGTCGTTCAAAGATGAAATACAGTGGAGCTTGAGGATGGCGGGCGCGCAAAGGTCGCCATCCAGCTCAGCCCGAACCCGCTCCACCGACCCCAGAGGCTCCCATGACCGAACGCATCACCCTACACCGCCTGCAGATCGATGCCGCACTGCACCGGTTCATCGAGACCCGTGTGCTGCCGGGCACCGGCATCCAGCCGGCCAAGTTCTGGAAAGGGTTCGACGCCATCGTCGCGGCGCTGGCCCCGAAGAACCTGGCCCTGCTGGCCGAACGCGACCGGCTGCAGGCCGCGCTGGACCAGTGGCACAGCGCCCACCCCGGCCCGATCCAGGACATGGCGGCCTACCGTGCCTTCCTCACCCGCATCGGCTACCTGGTGCCCGAGCCGGGCAAGGTGAAGATCAGCACCTCGCAGGTCGACGCCGAGCTGGCCAAGCAGGCCGGACCGCAGCTGGTGGTGCCGGTACTCAACGCCCGCTACGCCCTCAACGCCGCCAACGCCCGCTGGGGCAGTCTGTACGACGCGCTGTACGGCACCGACGTGATCAGCGAGGCCGAGGGCTGCGAGAAGGGCCGGGGCTACAACCCGAAGCGCGGCGCCAAGGTGATCGAATACGCCCGCCATGTGCTCGACCGCACCGCCCCGCTGCGCAAGGGCTCGCATCTGGATGCGGTGGGCTACCGCATCCAGGGCGGCAAGCTGGCCGTGCGGCTGCAGGACGGCCGCAGCACCAGCCTGGCTGACGCCACGCAGCTGGTGGGTTACCAGGGCGAAGCCAAGAACCCCTCGTCGGTGCTGCTGGTGCACCACGGGCTGCACCTGGACATCCGCATCGACCGCAGCACCCCCATCGGCGCCAGCGACCCGGCTGGCGTGTGCGACCTGGTGGTGGAGGCGGCGCTGTCCACCATCCTCGACCTGGAAGATTCGGTGGCGGTGGTGGATGCGCAGGACAAGGTGGCGGCCTATGGCAACTGGCTGGGCATCCTGCTGGGCACGCTGACCGAATCGTTCGAGAAAGGCGGGCAGACGCTCACGCGCGGCCTCAACCCCGACCGGCTCTACACCCCGCCGTCGGGCAAGGGCAAGCCGGTGCGGCTGCACGGCCGATCGCTGATGTTCGTGCGCAACGTCGGCCACCTGATGACCAACCCGGCCATCCTGTACACCGGCAAGGACGGCCAGGTGCGCGAGATCCCCGAAGGCATCCTGGACGCGGTGGTGACCACTACCATCGCCCTGCACGACCTGCAGCGCACCGGCAGGGACGCCATCCGCAACTCGCGCAAGGGCTCGGTCTACATCGTCAAGCCCAAGATGCACGGGCCGGCCGAGGTGGCCTTTGC
>VERU01000417.1 GCA_018882485.1 Rhodoferax sp.
GTTCGTCGGGGTGGTGGAATCCTTTGGCGCCTTCTGGGCCAGCGCCTTCAAGGAGGTGATCGTGTTCACGATGGTGCTGCCCGTTCTGCTGTTGCGCTCCCTGCGCGCCGGCCATGGCGACGAGGAGCACTGACATGCGCCGCCTGCCTCCCATCCTGCTGCCCGCCCTGGCGCTGCCGCTGATTGCCTGGGCCCCGTTGCCCGACTTCTGGATCACCCAGCTCAATTACATCGGCCTGTACAGCCTGACCTGCCTGGGGCTGGTGCTGCTCACCGGCGTGGGCGGGCTCACCTCCTTCGGACAGGCCGCCTTCGTGGGCATCGGAGCCTACACCACCGCCTGGCTCACGCTCAACACCGGCCTGTCGCCCTGGCTAACCCTGTTCATCGGACTGGCGCTCACCGGCATCGCCGCGCTGGTGGTGGGCGGCATCACGCTGCGCATGTCGGGCCACTACCTGCCGCTGGCCACCATCGCCTGGGGCCTGTCGCTGTACTACCTCATGGGCAACCTCGACGCCCTGGGCAAGTACAACGGCCTGCTGGGCCTCAGAAGCCTGTCGGTGGGTGCCTTCAACATCGGCCAGGGCCGGGCCTTTTTCCTGCTGACCTGGGTGCTGCTGCTGGCCGGCGTGTGGGCGCTGCTCAACCTGCTGGATTCCCGGCCGGGCCGGGCCATACGGGCGCTGCGCAACGGCTCCCAGATGGCCGAGGCCATGGGCATCAGCACGCTGCGCTACAAGGTCACGATCTTCGTCATTGCTGCACTGTTCGCCTCGCTGGCGGGCTGGCTGCTGGCGCACTTCCAGCGCACCGTCAATCCATCCGCCTTCGGCCTGAAGATGGGCATCGAATACCTGTTCATGACCGTGGTCGGGGGCGTCGGCCACGTCTGGGGCGCCGTGGTGGGTGCGGCGCTGGTCAAGCTGCTGGACGACTATCTGCAGGTGGCCCTGCCGGCGCTGATCGGCACCAGCGGCAGCTACGAGGTCATCGTGTTCGGTGTGGCGCTGGTGCTGGTGCTCAAGTACCTGCCTGACGGCCTGTGGTCCATGGTGGTGCGGTGGTTGCCCAGGCGCCCTCGCGCCGTCGACTGGCAACAGGCCAACCCGCTGCCCGCGCGCAGCCGCCCGGCAGCAGGTGAGTCTGTGCTGGAAGTCGACCGCATCCGCAAGCAGTTTGGCGGACTGGTGGCGGTCAACGATATTTCCTTCGAGATCCAGGCCGGCCAGATTGTCGGCCTGATCGGCCCCAACGGCGCGGGCAAATCCACCACCTTCAACCTCATCACCGGGGTGCTCGCCAAGACCGCCGGAACGGTGCGTTTCCGAGGCGAGGACATCAGCGCCCTGCCCTCGCGCGCCATCTCGCGCAAGGGCATGGCCCGTACTTTCCAGCACGTCAAGATGATTCCCGACATGACGGTGCTGGAAAACGTGGCGTTGGGTACCCACACCCGGGGCTCCAACGGCGTGGCCGGCGCCATGCTGAGGCTGAACCGGGCCGAAGAACGTCGGCTGCTGCAGGAGGCCCAGCGCCAGCTGGAACGCATCGGCATGGGCGACTACCTGCATGAACTGGCGGGCAACCTGGCCATGGGGCCGCAGCGGCTGATGGAAATCGCCCGCGCCCTGTGCAGCGACCCGGCGCTGCTGCTGCTCGACGAGCCGGCTGCCGGGCTGCGCCACAAGGAAAAGCAGGCCCTGGCCCAGGTGCTGCGGCAATTGCAGGGCGAGGGCATGAGCATCCTGCTGGTGGAACACGACATGGACCTGGTGATGGACGTCTGCGACCAGCTGGTGGTGATGGAGTTCGGCACGCTGCTCACGCGCGGCACACCGGCCGAAGTGCAGCAGAACCCTGCGGTGCGCGCCGCCTACCTCGGAACGGAGCACTGAGCATGACCTCGACGCCTTTGCTGCGCGTGGGCAATCTGCAGGCGGGCTACGGCCGCGCCGAGGTGCTGCACGGGCTGAATCTGCAGGCCGACCGGGGCAGCGTGATCACGGTCATCGGCCCCAACGGGGCCGGCAAGTCGACGCTGCTCAACGGCCTGATGGGCGTGTTGCCCACACGCGGCACCATCGAGTTCGACGGCCAGGACATCAGCCGCCTGACCCTGGAAGAGCGGGTGATGCAGGGCATTGCCCTGGTGCCCGAGCGGCGCGAGCTGTTCGGCACCATGCCGGTGGAAGACAACCTGGTGCTGGGCGGCTTTCGCCAGATGCGCCTGGGAAATGCCCGCTGGCGCGACCGCCTGGCCGACGTCTACGAGCTGTTTCCGCGCCTCAAGGAACGCCGCGCCCAGCTGGCCGGCACCCTGTCGGGCGGCGAGCGCCAGATGCTGGCCGTGGGCCGTTCGCTGATGTCGCGCCCCACCCTGCTGATGCTGGACGAACCCAGCCTGGGTCTGGCGCCGCTGGTCGTGCGCGAGATCTTTGCCACCATCGAGCGGCTGCGCCAGACCGGCGTGACCATCGTGCTGGTGGAACAGAACGCCCGCGCCGCGCTGGCGGTGGCCGACCAGGGTTACGTGCTGGAGATGGGCGCCTTTGCGCTGTGCGGACCGGCGGCCGAACTGGCGACCGACAGCCGCGTGATCGACACCTACCTGGGCACGGCCAAGTCATGAGCCACCATCTGCCCCGCACCGACGAGATGACCCGGCTGCTGACGCAGGCGGTGGATGCGCTGCCCAGCCTGCGCACCCTGGCGCCCTATGCCGACCTCGACGGCGATCTGGTGCATCAGGTGGTGGAGGAAGCCGGCAGGTTTGTGGGCGACGTGGTCGCCCCCCTGAGCCGCCAGGGCGACGAGATCGGCTGCCGCTACGAGCAGGGCCAGGTGCACACGCCCCCGGGCTTTCGCGAGGCCTACCAGGCCTTCTGGCAGGCCGGCTGGCCCGCCCTGGCCGCCGATCCGGCGCACGGAGGCCAGGGCCTGCCCGCCGTGCTGGAGGCGATGCTGTACGAAATGCTCAGCGCCGCCAACCACGGCTGGACCATGGCACCCGGGCTGCTGCATGGCGCCTACGAATGCCTGCGGCACCACGGCAGCGCCGAACTGCAGGCCGCCTACCTGGGCAAGGTCGCCACCGGCGAATGGCTGGCCACCATGTGCCTGACCGAGCCGCATGCCGGCAGCGACCTGGGCCTGGCCCGCACCCGCGCCACCCCGCTGCCCGAC